>JANOWX010000408.1:0-10645 GCA_031418175.1 Acidobacteriota bacterium
GGCGGCTTGCTTGTGACGCCTTTTTTTTGCTTTTGACTAATTTTGGGTCGCAAGCTGGCGTGACATTAGCCCGACCGTGTGGGTGGGCCGTCGTCAAGTGAACGTGACTAGCTTTGATTTGATGCCCGCCCGCCCTCCCTCACGGTCGGGCTACTGACACGCCAGCTTGCGACCCAAAATTCGTCCAAAGCTCAAACACGGCGTCAGCAGCATGCCGCCGCAAAACGATTGGCCCATCAACGCCGCCGCGCCCAGAATCTCGCCCGCCGCATACAGGTTCGGGATCGGCGTGCCCGCTTCATTCAGCACTTGTAACTCAGCGTTGACCGCCAACCCGCCAAACGAAATCAGCGAGGTCGCGTGCGTCAAGAGCGCATAAAACGGCGGCTGTTCGACGGCGTAATTCAAATCGCGCCGCCCGAACGCATCGTCGCCAGTGCGCGTGGCCGCGTTGAAGCGTTGCACCGTGGCCGTCAAACCGGCTTCATCAATCCCGGCCATGCGCGCCAACTCGGCAATGCTATCGGCTTGCCACATGCATTTGCCTTCAGCAGCGCGGGCGCGCAACTCAGCAACATCCCACTGTTTGACCAATGGCGCGCCGTCAGTCAAACCGCGTTCATCAAAGACGCACCAAAACTTATGCGCCGGTTGTTGCAACAACAGGCGCTCGCGCAGGTCCGGACTCGGATCGTCTTCGGCCATAAACCGCTGGCCGTGCGTGTTGACATAAATTTCGCGCGGCGGGCGGTAGCTGGTCGTAAAAATCATCGCCCAGGCATTTTGATAATCGGCCCAGCCCGACCCTGGTTCCAATTCGACGCCGCCCAGGCTCGCCAGATATTTGTCGGCGTGCCGGAAACGCGCGCCGTGCTGTTGCGCTACGCGGATGCCGTCGCCGGTGGAGGTGGGGCGCGCCGCACTAACCAGCTTCGGACTGCCGGGCGTGACTTGTGTGAAGAACTGATGTCCGCCCGCGTAGCCGCCCGTCGTCAGCACGACGCGGCGCCCGCGCAATTCAAGTTCGCCTTCCGCGTGTCGTGCTTTGACGCCCACGACCGCGCCTGCTTCCACTAGCAAGCCGGTCATCTCGTGTGCAAACAACACGGTGATGCGCCCGGCGGTAACCTGTTCGTCCCACCGCGGCCGCAGCGTTTGCAAAATGGATTTGCCGCCGTCCAAGCCGTAATAAGTGCGGGCAATGCTGTATGGTTCGTGCCCATAAACAAGGCGTGGTGTGAGCGGGTCCCAGGGCAAGCCCAGTTCATCCAGCCAGTCAATCGTGTACGGCGCTTCGTCCACTGCCAGCCGCAACAGCGCCAGATCAGCTTCGCCGTGCGTCAGGCGCAAGACATCGGCGTAAAGCAGATCGGGTGAATCCGCGATACCGCGTGCGCGCTGCCGCCGCGTGCCGCCCGCGCTCAGGTGGCCGCCCGACCAATGCAAGGTGCCGCCGATCTCACGGGCTTTCTCAATGACCAGGACGCGCGCGCCGCCTTCGGCTGCCGTAATCGCGCAGGGCAAACCGGCGGAACCTGCGCCGACAATGATGATGTCCCAGTGCCCGATTGCCATAAACCTTCGACGGATGAGTGCACACGCACACGTTGCAGCGTTACCGCCTGAAATTTTCCAGCTAGCTCGATTGACCGCTAAATTTGGTATGGACGTATGACGAAACTGGCGGGCAAAGTAGCCTGCTCTCCCCAGCCTGTCAAGCCGCCGCGCCGCGAAACCCGTGTAATGACGGGCATTTTACGCGGAAGCCGTCCTTGACAACATTCGCGCGGCAAACTTAGTATGCCAATCGTCATTGGTTTATGACGAATTTGTTGACCATATTTCCCGCAACCTAAAACAATCCATCTTTCTCTTGAGGACGACGCGTATGAGTTACCGGCTGGGCATTGATGTCGGCGGCACGTTCACCGACCTGCTGCTGTTCAACGAGAAAACCGGCGCACTGACGCTGACCAAAGTCGCTTCGACGCCGCACGACCAATCCATCGGCGTCATCAACGGCATCCACAAAATCGCCGCGCTGGCCGGCATTGATCCCAACGACATTCAACTGATACTGCACGGCACCACCGTCGCCACCAACGCCGTGCTCGAAGGCAAGGGCGCGCTGGTGGGCCTGCTGACCACCAAAGGCTTCGAGCAAATCCTGCACGTTGCGCGTTCGCAAACGCCGGGGCCGCTGGCCGGTTGGATCATCATGATCAAGCCCGACCCCATGGCCCCGCTCGAACACACGCGCGGCGTCAGCGCCCGCATGAGCGCGAAGGGCGCGGAGATGACCGCGCTGGACGAGGCCGAAGTCCGCCAGCACATCCGCGACCTGCACGACGGCGGCATAGAGGCGCTGACCGTCGCGCTCATCAACAGCTTCGCCAATCCGGCGCACGAACAGCGCATCAAGGCCATCGTGCAGGAAATGTACCCCGACCTGCCGGTCACGATCTCGACCGACATCCTGCCCGAATTCCGCGAATACGAACGCTGCCTGACGACGGTGATGAATTCGTATGTGCGGCCCAAGATGCGCGTTTACCTGAACGGCATGAAAGACAAGCTGGCCGCCGCGCAAATCACCACCGCGATGAACATCGTGCGTTCGGATGGCGGCGTGATGAGCATTGACGCGGCGCAGGAACGGCCCGTCAATACGCTGCTTTCGGGGCCGTCGGGCGGCGCGGTGGCGTCGGCTTATATCGGCGAATTGACGGGCTACCGCAACGTGCTGTCGTTCGATATGGGCGGGACTTCGACCGACGTGGCGATTGCGCTGGACGCGAAACCCAACATCGTGCGCGACACGCGCGTCGGCTATTACCCGGTTAAGGCGTCTAGTGTGGACGTGCGCACGGTGGGCGCGGGCGGCGGTTCCATCGCCCACGTGCCCGAAGTCACCGGCGCACTGCGCGTCGGCCCGCAATCGGCGGGCGCGGTGCCGGGCCCGGCGGCCTACAACACAGGCGGCACGGAACCCACCGTGACCGATGCCAACGTCACGCTCGGCTATTTGCCGCCGCTGCTGTTGGGCGGCGAGATGACGCTGGATAAAGCTTGCGCCGAAGCCGCCGTGCAAAAAGTGGCCGATGCACTGAAGCTCGATCTGCATCAGGCGGCTGAAGGCATTTACAACATCGTCAACGAAAACATGTTCGGCGCGCTACGGCTGGTCTCGGTCGAACGCGGCTATGACCCGCGTAACTTCGCGCTGGTGGCGCTGGGCGGCGCGGGGCCGCTGCATGCGAATGCGCTCGCGATCCTGTCCGGCTCCTGGCCCGCGATCATTCCGCCGACGCCGGGCGTGCTCTCGGCGCTGGGCTTTCTGCATTCGGACATCAAGAACGAATTCTCGCGCACGGTCATCCGCACCACCGACAAGATTGACCGCAGCGAGATCAAGGCCATCCTGGACGGCCTGGGCGAACAGGCGCACGCTTGGCTCGAACACGAAAACATCGCGGCCAAAAACCAGCGGATCAATTATCAAATTGACTTGCGCTATTACCGGCAAGGCTACGAGTTCCCGATTGACATCGAGAGCAAGTCGCTCGACAGCGAGCAGGGCTTCCAAAAGATTCTTGATGACTTTCAGGACGCGCACGAAAAGAATTACGGCTTCCGCACCGCCCACCTGATCGAAGTCGTCAACCTGCGCGCCGTCGGCATTGGCATCGTGGCGAAACTGGAATTGAGCAAGTCGCGCAGTGGCGGGCCGAATGCGCAAGACTCCGCGAAGGCCGTGATCGGCAAGGACAAGATTTATTGCAAGGGCAAGTTCGTGAACGCAACAGTGTATGACCGCTACGCGCTCAAGCCCGGCAACCACCTGAGCGGCCCGGCGGTGATCACGCAAAAGGACACCACCACGCTGATTTTGCCGAAGCATTACGGGCGCGTGGACGCGTACCAGAACATCCTGATTTTCCCTGATGGTTACGAAGACAAGACTGCGAAGGCGAATGCGGCCAAAAAGCCCGCGAAGAAAGCCACAGCCCGCAAGTAAGGCGGCGTTTTCAGGGGTAGGCAACGTGGATCATGACCGGCTTTTCAAGGAACTCCTGCGCGTCTGCTTCGCGGACTTCATCGAACTGTTTCTGCCTGAGGTCTTTGCGTATCTCGATCCCGCTTCGATCAGCTTCATTGACAAGGAAACGCACAGCCCGCTGCTGGGGCGGGCCAAACGCACCGGCGATCTGCTGGTCAAGGCGCGTTTCAAAGGGCGCATGACCTACTTCCTGATTCACGTGGAAGTGCAATCGCAGCGGCGCAACTGGTCGAGCCGGCGCATGTTCGATTACTTCGCGGCGGAAACGCACCTGCACAAATTGCCGCTCTATCCGATTGCGTTGCTGGCCTGGGACGAGCCGCGCACGCCCGATCCGGGCAAGTACGTGATCCAGTTTCCCGACCGGCGCGTGCTGGAGTTCAACTACGCCGTGATCCAGTTGAACCGGCTGAACTGGCGGGAGTATCTTCAGCGCGACAATCCGGCGGCCTGTGCGCTGATGGCGAAAATGGGCGTCGCGCCGCATGACTTCACCAAAGTGCGCAGCGCCTGCGTGCGCATGATCGGACGGTTGCCGATGAAGCGGGACAAATTTCAGGTCATTATGGAGTTCATTGACGCCTATCTGCCGCTGACTCCGGCGCAGGAACAGGAATTCGAGCAGGACAAGGCCCAATGGCCGAAAGCAGAAAGAGAGGTCGTTATGGAATACATTACCAGTTGGGAACGCAAGGGCCGCGAGCTTGGCAAGCTCGAAGGCAAAGTCGAAGGCAAGCTTGAAAGCAAGGTCGAAGACACGCTCAAGTTGCTGGGGTGGCGGCTCGGGCAACTAAGCCAAGCTACGCAAAAACGCATCGGGGAATTGCCGCTGGAGCAACTTGACGAGCTTTTCGACGCCGCGTTCCGTTTCGAGAAGAAAGCGGAACTGAGCGACTGGTTGCGCCAACCGAATGGCGGCAAAGCGCGCCGGAACACGCCGAAAAACGGCGTGACCAGCTTAAGCAACGGCGCCAAAGGCCGCAAAAAGTAGCGGAGGGTGAGCGCCAGCCATGACCAATTCCCAGGCGCGGCCAAACGCGCTGCAACATCCCGCCGCGCTCGTCGAAACCGCACAAATCGGCGCGGGCACGCGCATCGCCGCCTTCGCGCATTTGCTGTCCGGCGCGGTCGTCGGCGCGGAGTGCGAAATCGGCGGACAGGTTTTGCTTGAAAACGATGTGCGCGTGGGCGACCGCGTGACGATTCAAAGCGGCGCGCAACTCCGCGACGGCGCGCGGATCGAAGCGGATGTATTCATCGGCCCCAACGCCATCCTGCTCAGCGCCACGCCGCGCCAACCGCCAGCGGGCCACATCGTCGTGCGCGAAGGCGCATCCATCGGCGCCAATACTCTGCTGATGCCCGGCGTGACCATCGGCCGCAAAGCTGTCGTCGAAGTCGGCTCAGTCGTCACGCACGATGTGCCGCCCAACGCCATCGTCACCGGCAATCCGGCGCGCATCGTCGGCTATGTTGATTTGCCGCACGAAAAACCGCCTGGCGCCGTGCTGACGCAGCCGTTCAGCCCGGACGAAACGCAAGCGCGCAAAAGCGCGCGCGTGCGCGGCGTCTGGTTGCACCGGATGCCGGTCATTACCGATTTGCGCGGCAATCTGGCCGTCGGCGAAATCGGCAAGGAATTGCCTTTCGAACCCAAACGTTACTTCGTGGTCTTTGACGTTTCGAGCCGCGAGGTGCGCGGCGAACACGCGCATCGCACGCTGCACCAGTTTCTGGTCTGTCTGAAAGGCGAGTGCGCGCTGGTCGTTGACGATGGCGTAATGCGCGAAGAGTTGCGGCTGGACAGCCCGGCCGTTGGCGTGCACGTCGAACCGTTGGTTTGGGGCATTCAGTATAAGTTTTCGAGCGCTGCGCTGTTGCTGGTGCTGGCTTCAGACAAATATGACCCGGCTGATTACATTCGTGATTACGACGAGTTTGAACGCTTGGTGGCACAGCAGCCACATCAGCCAAACTAAAAGATAACAGGGGTATGCAAAACGAGCGATCCAACCAATTGTCTGCGCCATGGCTGCGGTCACCCGCCTTTTGGTCTGGGGTGGCTGGCGCAGTTTTTTATCTCTGGTTGGTGAACATCTTCAGCTTGCATTTGCTCGCCTACGCCGGCGCCGACGACGGACTGTTTTTGCGACTGGCCTCATCGTTGGCGCGGGCCAAATGGTTGGGCCGCTACGACGAATATACACTGATCAAAGGGTTGGGCTATCCGGCCTTCATCGCACTGGTTTACCGGCTTGGCCTGCCCTTGCTGCTCGCGCAACATTTGCTCTATGTCTTTGCTTGCGCCTTGTTCTGTTACGCGGTGCGCGGCTTGTTGGAGCGGGCTGGTTTGCGGCTGCTGCTATTTCTGGCACTGCTTTTCAACCCCGTTGCCGGGCTGATCCAGCGGGTTATACGTGACCATTTCTATATGTCGCTGACGCTCTTGTTGCTGGCCTGTGCGGTCGGCGCCTTGTGTGCGCTACGCGCGTCAGTGCGCGAACTCGCGGTCTGGACAACCGGCGCGGGCTTGGCGCTGGCCGTGCTTTGGCATACGCGCGAAGAAGGTCTGTGGCTTGTGCCGCTGTGGCTCGGCTGGTTACTCTGCGCCAGTTTGCTGGTCTGGCCGCTGGCGCGCGCGGAGCGTTGGCCACGGCTCAGGCTGCTTTTCTCGACACCGCTCTTTCCGTTGGCCGCCGGGTTGCTGATTGCCACGCTCAATTTTGCGGTTTACGGCGTGTTTACCACCACCGAATTGACCGGTGGAGCGTTCGCCGCCGCCTATGGGGCAACTATGCGCGTCAACCACCTACAACCGGAACGGTACATCCCCATGCCAGCGGAAACCCGCGAACGGCTTTACCGCGCCAGCCCGGCATTTGCCGAACTGCGCGAGTTCTTTGAAGGACAACGCGGGCAAAGCTGGAAAACGTATTGCTTCCCGGGCCGCACATCCTGCGGCAAGGATATAGTGGGCGGCTGGTACCTCTTTGCCTTCCGCGAGGCCGTCAGCTTAAAGGGGTATTATCGTTCCGCGTCAGCAGCGCGGGCCTATTACGAACGCATGGCGCGCGAGGTGAATGCTGCCTGCGCGAACGGCACACTGACCTGCGGGCCGCCGCGGCAAACGGTTACGCCGGTCATACCCGCTGAACACATCCCTTACATTCTGCAATCCTGGCGGCAAGCGTTCACTTTCCTGGCGGGCTTCAATTTCTATTCGCCCATTTTGTCTGCGCAGACGCGCAGCGGTTGCCAAGGCCGCAGTGGTTTGATGCCCATACGCGATACGATTTATCCGTGTGAGAACTCCGCAAGTTATACGCATCTCAGTGGTTGGGCAATCAGTGAAGCGGGGGAAATCGAATTCGAAGCGCGCACACCCGCTGGTCAACCAGTCGCGCTCGCCGGCCAGGAAAAAATGTTAAGCCCTGACGTGGCGGCCCACGCTGACCGGCTGGGCTTAAACGTACCCTACGCCGGGCGCGCGCGCTTTCTGGTGAAGCTCGACTCGGCGGCTGAGTTGCAACTCGTGCTGAAATGCGCCGGACGTGAAGTCGCGGTGATCCAGACCCTGACGGGCCAGGTGTTGCGACAGGAAAAGAATGTCGTTTTGTATATCGAAAGCGCTTCCAGCATGGCGTTGCCAAATAGTCAAAACGCGCCGGCTGTCGCCTTTCGTTTGCGGACTCTTGACTGGTTGCAACGGGCTTACCAACTCGTTTTCCCCGGGCTGGCCGGCCTGGCGTTGGCGCTGTTACCCTGGCTGTGCTGGCGGCTCTGGCAAAACCCGGACAAACTTGCGCTCGGCATAGCTGTAGCGCTGTGCAGCGTGGGCGTGCTAACACGCCTGTCATTGCTGGCCTTGATTGATGCCAGCAGTTTCCTGACGATCAACATTCTTTACTTGGCCCCCGCCTACCCGCTGCTGATTTGTTTCTGTGGGTTGACGCTGGGCTGGGTGTGTGAACAGGTTAAGCCGTTGCGCCGGTCCGGTGTGTCCATGCACAAAGAACAAGCGCAGCAAGTCGAAATATGATTGGAAAGCTCCATAGCAGATTTGTGCAGACGCGTCGTGTCGCCGTGTTACGACAATGGGTCGAGCGCTTGTTGCCCAGGTTAACGGCGTCCGTTCTGGATGTAGGCAGTGGTAACGGGTTACTGCTTTCGCTGGTAGCCCAAGCGCGTCCAGAGTTGGCCGTCGCGGGGATTGATGTTTTGCCGCACGCGCACAGTTACATCCCGGTGACGCTGTTTGATGGCAAACGCATTCCGCACGGCGATCAGAGCTTCGACGCGGTGCTGTTGATTGACGTGTTGCACCACACCGACGATCCGGCAGCGTTGCTGGCCGAAGCCAGCCGGGTGGCGCGTCATTGTCTGATCATCAAAGACCATCTGCTGGAAGGCTGGCTGGCGGCGGAACGGCTGAAGTTTCTCGATTACTTTGGCAATGCGGCTTACGGCGTTGCGCTGCCTTATAACTTCTGGACGCGCCAACAATGGGACGCGGCCTTTGCCAAGCTGGGCCTGGCGGTACGCGAACAGCAAACCGATTTGAAGTTATACCCCTGGTTCGCCGATCGGGTTTTCGGTACCTCGTTGCACTTCGTGGCGCGCCTGGAAAAAAGTTAAAGCAGGACGGAATTGTACTGATGAGCGCTGGTCATCCCCTGTTCGTATCGGGCATCGAGATGTCCGAGGCGGACAATTACAACGATTGGACGTTTAGTTTATTTGCCCCCTACTTGCGCGGCCGCGTGCTGGAGGTTGGGTGTGGCGTGGGCAGCTTCACCCGGCGCATCGTCGCGCGCGGCGGCTTTGATTCGTTACTCAGCATTGACGTGGCGGCGGAAGCAGTGGCCCACACGGCAAAACACATCAGGCACCCCGCGCTCAGTTGCCGCCAGCAGGATGTGCGGGAAACCACCGGCAAATTCGATGCGATTATTTGCATGAACGTACTGGAACACATCGAAGAAGACGCCGTCACGCTGCGGCAAATGGTCGAGTTACTCAATCCGCGCGGCACGCTCTTTTTGCTCGTTCCGGCACATCAGTTTTTGTATTCCGGTTTTGACCGCGCGGCAGGCCATTTTCGCCGCTATAACAAACGCGCTTTGCATGATTTACTGGCCGGCTTGGCCGGCCTTGTTACGCATAACTCATTTTATTTCAACCTGACCGGCGCGCTGGGTTACTGGTTTGTTTATCAAGTGCTGCGCAAAGCTCCGAATAACAACACAGCGGCTGAAATCGGCGTGTTCGATAAACACATCGTCCCCGTGATGCGTCTGATCGAAGGTAAGCACATCTTATTCGGGCTGTCTTTGATCACGGTTATTACCAAGAGGTAGGCATGATTTCCGTTGTAATACCGGCCTTTGAAGAAGAGGAAGCCATCGGCGCCGTAATCCAGGAATTACAGGCCATGCTCGGCGCAACCGTCCATGAGGTACTGGTGATTGACGACGGCTCGCCAGACGCCACGGCGGCGCTCGCCCAGGCTGCCGGGGCGCGTGTCATACGGCACCCTCACAATTTGGGCTACGGCGCGGCGCTGAAAAGCGGCATCAAGGCCGCACAGTACGACACCATTGTGATTACGGACGCGGACGGCACCTATCCGACCGAGGCACTACCTGAGTTACTTCGGAAGTATGAAACCGGTTTTGACATGGTCGTCGGCGCGCGCACGGGCACGCATTACCGCGAATCGGCGCTCAAATCCCCGCTGCGCCTGATCCTGAAGTGGCTGGTCGAGTTCACCACCGGACGCAAAATCCCCGACATCAACGGCGGCCTGCGCGTCTTCTCGCGCCAAACAGTCATCCCGTATTTCGACCGTCTTTGTAACACCTTTAGTTTTACGACTTCGTTGACGCTGGCCTATATGATGACCGGCAAGTTTGTCACCTACCTGCCAATTAGTTATCGCCAGCGGATTGGTAAAACAAAAGTGCGGCTCTTGCGCGACTCGCTGCGCACCTTGCAATATATCGTGCAGGCGATTCTGTATTACAACCCGCTCAAGATTTTCCTGTTACTTTGCGGAGCGATTCTGGCGTTCTTTGTTATCTGCACCGTGGCCGCATTGATTTGGCGGTTGCGAAGCGCTTTCTATCTGGCCTTGGGCAGCGTCTTCCTGGCCGTTCACGTTTTTTGCCTGGGACTGCTGGCCGAGTTACTCAAACAAATTATGACTGTAGCAAAAACCGAGCCGGTGGCAGAAACGAATGAGCCATCCACTCCGGCGGTTGTTACAAATAAACGAATTGACTAGGTGCAAGCGTGTGTGGAATTTGCGGCAAGCTCGTTTGGGATAAGCCGCCCGAAAAAGACATCGTCGAACGCATGACCAGCAAGCTCGTTCATCGCGGGCCTGACAGCGGCGGTGTAACGACGTGCGGCCCGCTGACCTTGGGTCATCGGCGGCTGGCGATTATTGATTTGAGCCCCGCTGGCAATCAACCACTGAGCGATCACACCGGCCAGTTTTGGATTGCCTTCAACGGCGAGATTTATAACTTCCTCGAATTGCGCCGCGAACTGACGGCGTTGGGCGCGCAATTCCGCACGCGCACG
>JANOWX010000409.1:0-3716 GCA_031418175.1 Acidobacteriota bacterium
GGCGCACGGCCATGAGCTTCGAGCCGCGCCAATAAAACAAAACGACACGGCGCAGGTCATGCCTGCGCCGTGTCGTCTTGCACAAAGTGATAAATCGAGCCGAACTTAACGGCTTTCACCAGACCCACTGCCAGCGGCGGCTTTGGGGGCCTTAGCAGAATCGGCGGCAGTATAGGTGTACCAGCCGATCATCATCTCTTCCCAAGTCTGATCGCCCCAGCGCACGGTCTGCGTCGGGTCGGGGTTGTATTTGTTCTTGGGCGAATTGTCGAAATAGGCGACGCAATCCATCCGCGTGCCTTTGGGCAGGCGAATCGCTTCTTTGGGCAGGTAAGTGTGTTGCCAGTTGAAATCGTAACTCGGCACGTTCAGCAAAACTTCCGAACGGCCATCGGGATAGACGGCGGTATAGGTGAAGGCTTTGCCGCGCACGTGCATGTGCGGCATGAACGAAGTAATCAGCACGTCTTCGTTAAAGGTCTTCGACGCCTTGACCTCGTGGTTGCCATCGCCTGCGGGGATGTTGAAGCGTGTGTTCATGGCGTTGCCAGTCACCAGCATTTTCTTGCCCGGCGCTTTGGAAAAGACAAAGCCGATCTTGGTGCGGTCTTTGGTGACGGTGCCGTTGGTCGTGTAATGCATCTGGAAGACGATGTTACTTCCCTTCTTGATGAGCCGCGCCGCATCCGCGCCGTAATGAATGCCGGTCTTGTTCGGCGTGATGCCGCCCAGGTGCACGCGTCCGCCGCGCAAGTCCCCTTCCCCGCCCGCAGCCGTATCTTTGCTGTTGGCGTCTTGCGAATAAGCAATCACGTGATGCACGACGCTGCGATTGCCGGGACGAATTTCCATCGCCGAGATCCATTTGTCTTCGGCGAAGTTGGTCGGCATCGAGAAATATAGATAGGGCACGGTGCCATCCGCCGGCACGGTGTATTCATCAGGCATCTGCAACACGACATCGGGTTGCCCAATCGTCCAACCTTCAGAGAATTTGGGAGTTGGCGGCAAATCCTTGTCTTCGCCTTTGGGCGCGCCGGCATCGGCCCAGGCTACGATGGTGTCAATCTCGGTTTTCGAGAGACGCGGATCGTTGGCCCAGTGGCCGACTTTCGGATCGGCTGACCAGGGCGGCATCTGGCCTTGCACGACGCGTTCTTTGATCGAACGCGCCCAGGGCCGCGTTTCTTGATAACTCAGCAATGACATCGGGGCGATCTCGCCCGCGCGATGGCATTCAACGCAACTCTTAAAAAGGATAGGTGCGACGTCTTTGGTGAAAGTGACTTTGGCGGCGGACGGTTTGGTGGCCGCCGAACCCAAAAGGAACAGGGCGGCCAAAACGCCACCGGCGAGACTGCTGCGGAATAGTTGTTTGTTCATGCGCGACTCCTGATTGAACGACAGACGGTTGTGAAGCTGGAATTGCTCGTGCAAACGCAAAGCACGGTCAAAAGCGGGCGCATTCTAACCAACTAACCGACCGGTAAGCAAGCATGACTTCGCCACGAAAGTAAAAGTCTTGTGAAAGGTGCGCAACACTCCAGAGATAATAATCGCGGCAAGTTGTGCAATAATCCCCTGCCCTGCCTGCCCTGCCCGCTGCGTTTGAGCAAACGCATCAGCAACTCAATCGGCTGCGAACTTTTGCGCAGCATGCAATTGGGGATGCGGGTGGACAGTTCAATTCTGACTGGGCACAATCATTGCAGTGTCAAAACGCAGATGAGAATTGAGGCTGAAGAAAAGGCTTCAGCATATTTCATCATCGCAAAGGAGAGGCATATGAAGATTCTATTAGCCGTTGATGGTTCAGAATGCGGCAATGCCGCGGTCGCATCGGTCGCTGCGCGCCCCTGGCCACAGGGCTCTGAAGTGCGCGTTGTGTCCGCGCTGGAATTGCCCTTTGTCCCGACGCCTGAAACTTGGGCATTGCCGGATAGTTATTACGCGCAACTCGAAGAAGCTGCGAAAGAGGCCGCCGATAAGGCCGTCAGCAAGGCCGTTACTGAATTGGAAGCCAAAGGCATCCAGACAACGACCTGCGTGAAAACCGGCCAGGCCAAGTCCGTCATTGTGGACGAAGCCGAAAGCTGGGGCGCTGATTTGATCGTGCTCGGTTCGCACGGTTACAACGGCTGGCAACGCTTCTGGCTCGGCTCGGTCTCGAACGCCGTCGCCTCGCAGGCGCATTGCTCGGTCGAGATTGTGCGCCAACACAAGGAGCACTAAAGCCTATGATCGGGACGATGGCGGAACGCGCGGCCCGCGATTTGTTGGCGACCCAAAACACGGGGCGCTTGGGTTGTTGTCTGCACAACGAACCCTATGTCGTGCCGGTTCATTACCTGCTCGAAGGCGATGCCGTTTACATACATTCGTTGGCGGGACGCAAGATCGAGATGCTGCGCGCCAACCCGCGCGCGTGTTTGCAGGTGGATGCGATTGAAGACGATTACCATTGGCGCAGTGTGATTGCGAACGGCGATTACGAGGAGTTGACGGCGGCGGATGAACGAGAATTCTGGTTGACGAAGCTCTATCAGCAACTGCCGCACCTTTCGCCGGTCGAATCACTTATGGGCAAAGACTCGCCGCCCTGCATCGTCTTCCGCTTGCGGTTGATCACAGTGACCGGCGTCTTCGAAAAATGGGTGTGAGCGCAATGCGAGAACAAGGCTGGGCGCAAACAAATAACACATTGATTGCGCGCGCAGCTTTGTTGATCGCACTGCTCTCCACAACCTTCGTCGCACAAACGACGCCGCCAATTGCGCAGGCCACGCCTAACCCGACACCGACTTCCACACCGGTTCCCAAACCAGCGTCCAAGCCAAAACTCACGCGGGCAAAAGCGTTGCCAAAGTTGATGGAGGCTGAATTGGCGGAGGGCAGAGCCCTGCAGAGCCCACGGGCGTTTTAACGAATGAAGAACTGGAGGCATTGCGGCAAGCGCAACGACCGAAAGCAGCCGAACCGACGCACAGCTACATTGAGATTGATCTGACGCGGCAAGTGCTTTTTGTCGTTGATGCCACTGGCGAGGTGCAACGCATCCTGCCGGTCTCGACAGGTTCGGGTGAATTGTTCACCGAAGGCGGGCGTACGCGCCGCGCCGTCACACCGACAGGCATGTTCAAAGTGCAGCGCAAAATCGCTGGCTGGCGCAAAAGCACGTTGGGGCTGCTCTATTACCCGAACTATTTCTTAGCTGGCTTAGCGATACACGGCAATCCCTCAGTGCCGCCGACGCCCGCCAGTTACGGCTGCATTCGTATTCCGATGTTTGCGGCCAAAGAATTTTTTGAACTGACATCCAGCGGAACTGAAGTCTTGATCTACGGCGGCAAGCCGGCGACGTTGAACGCGCCAGGCTCGTGCAAACCGACCGCAGGCAAGCCTTGAAGCCAAGTCGCCACGCAACACGACTTGGAAAGTTAAACGCCAAGCGCGCCAAGCGGGATCAGAAGCGGATCCAAAGGACTGCTTTCATGCCGTTCAGATCCGGCTTTGCTTGGCGCTCTCGGCGTCTTGGCGTTTAACGTTCCAAGTCGTGTACGGTACGGTTCTGCTAAATCGAAACAAGCAAGATTGGTACACTCAGCCTACCCGAGCGCGTCAAGTGCAGGCGTTTAGAGTTCAAGCTTTAGCTTGTCCGGGCGCGCCGTAGGCGCAGCCCGCGCGCCTACGGCGCGCCCGGACAAGCTAAAGCTTGA
>JANOWX010000410.1:0-21297 GCA_031418175.1 Acidobacteriota bacterium
GTTGGTGTTGTGCGTTGCGCGGCGCCGGGTATGGGGCGTGCGGGCGGCCCCGGCCGCCGGTGGGGGCGCCCGTGCGCTTGCCCCGGCCCCAGGCCCCCCCACGGCGGGGGCGGGGGCCGCACGCACTCCAAAGGCTTCGCCCTTCCTCGTAACGATTGCAATCACGCTTCAACCCGCTTCACCCCTTTCAATTTGCGCGTCGCCAGCACCGAATAGACGCGATTGATGCGCCCGTCGGCATCCAGCCCCAACAACAATGCCGTGCGCGGCGCATAACCTGCGTGCGGCTCAATCGCTTCCATCACCAGCGCGGGCAGGCCGTTGAGAAAACGCATTTCCATCCGCCAATTCGCGCCCGCTTGTTTAACCAGCGTGCGGTAAAACAACAGCACTTTGGCGCGCCCGCTGATGGGCTTGCGCGCCGCGTGGAATTCGCCGCCGCCATCGCTCAAGGCCCGCGCCGCGTCCACCAGCAAGGTTTCAATCCCGCTGACATCGTTGCTGCGCAAACATTGCAAGAAGCGTTCGAGCGCTTGCCCGGCTTGTTGCTGCAATGAACGCGTCGGCACACAGCGCGCCTGTTCGTACGCTTGCATGGCCCGGCGCGCGCGCAAATGCGTCGTCTTGACGTTGGCTTCACTGATACCCAATGCCTCGGCAGTCTCGCGCACCGAATAATCAAAGACATCGCGCAACAACAACACCGCGCGTTGCATTGGCGTCAGCGCCTCCAACGCCAGCAGGAAGGCGAACGAAACGCTTTCGAGCATGGCATAGCGCGCCGCCGGATTGCCCTGCGCATCGGCCCGTGTATCTGGTGGTTCATACGCGGGTGGCGCGGCTTCATCGCCCGTTTCGATGGGCGCGGGCAGCCAGACGCCTTCATACGCTTGCCGCCGCCTGCGCCGCAATAAATCGCGTCCCAGATTGACGGCCACGCGCACCAGCCACGGACGCCACGGTTCATCAATGCGCGCGGGCGGATGCCGCATGGCGCGCACAAAGGTCTCTTGCACCAGATCATCCGCGTCCGCCGCGTTGCCGGTCAGCCGGTAACACAGGCCCCACAAGAAGCGTTCGTGCGCTTGAAAGAGTTCATCCCAAGCTGTGGTTGAAACTGCGCTCATATCTTTCTTTATGCTGCCAACTTTAAGCTGCCAACGCCGCCAGCGCATGCCGTTGCAGAATCAATTCCGCCGCGCGTTTGCCGCTCGCCACGCTGGCATCGGCCAGGATCCCTTCGTCACCAACCCAATCGCCCGCCAGCAACAAGCCGCGCACACCGGCAGCATCGGGCTTGGGCCGCCCGGCATAGCCGCCCTGTGCCGCAGTCACCATCGCATTCGCCGCCGTCATACTCGGCAAAAAGCGGCGTTCGGCCAAGAGCGCGCGCCAGCCCGGTTGCAACAGATCGAGCACGCCTTCCAACTCGCGTTCAACCGCAGGCGCGTCCGCCGTTGCGTTGCCCAGATACATTGCCACGTGAATCAGCGCGCCGTCTGCCGGGGCCAAACGCGCCGTCGCCGAATGCACCGAAAAATAAAGCGGACGATCAATGCCCAAGGCAAACAGCGCGCGTGGATCGGGCAAGCGTTGCAACGCCACATCCAAACACGCGACCTTGACCGGCGCGGGCGTCCGTGCCCAGACGTGTTGCGTGCCATCATCCAATAACGCGCTGGCTTCCGCCGGACTCGTCGCCAGAATCGCCGCTGCGACAGACAGACGTTTGCCGTCAGCCAAATGCACGGCTTGCACGGTGCCATTGTGTTCAATGCGCGCCACGCGCGCGCCGGTGACAAACTGCGCGCCCGCTTGCTCGGCCGCCGCGCGCAACTTGTCCACCAACGTTTGCCAGCCGCCATCCAGATACAGCACGCCGCCCGCCAGCGCCAATTGCAATTGCGCCAGCGCCGCGCCCGCGCTCAGTTGCTCAGGGTCGTTGGCGTATGTGCTCAAGCGCAAATACGCTTCGGCCACGCGCCGCGTCTGGGGTTGTTGCAATGTTTGGTCGAGCCACGCGCGCACACTCACGCCTTGCAACGCTTGCGCATCGAGCTTGCCAAGCGTGCTGAACAGCTTGGCCGTTTCGAGCTTCGCGGGCAGCCGCAACAGACCCGTCGTCAGCATTGAGGCAAAGCCCATCGGCAAGGTCTGCTTCGTGCCACCCTCCAACGCATAACCGCCAGCCAGCGCTGGCACGCGCCCGCTGAAGCCGATCTCCAACTCGCGCAAGATGCGCGCCGCCGCGCCCTTGGTGTAAAGCGCGTGCGGGCCGAGATTGAATTGATAACCGCCGCGCGTTTCGGTCAGCGCCCGTCCACCCACGTGACGCGCCTTTTCATACACGGTCACGGGCGTGCCGGCGCGCGCCAGCCAAACGGCCGCCGTCAACCCGGCCAAACCGCCGCCGATGATTGCTACTGGTTTTGTTTGGGTCACCGTATCCTCCCTCGTTCTCGCAAATGTTTCCGCTCTTACCTACATCACGTTTCAGGCCAGCGAAAGGTGACAACCCGCTGCAACTTTTTTCCGCCTTGCGCGCGTGCGAACGATCACAGAAGATATTCGCCAATGTTGGAGCACACCGTCGAATTCATTCATACACAACTCGTCCCCTTGGCTGACCGCGCCGCGTAAACTGCTCTTCTGATGCAACAGCAGTGTCGTGATTTCGGGCCAGATGGTGGTGGGGTTGTCGTCGTAATGTGGCGTAGAGGTGGACATTGTCGTGATTTCGCAGCGACAACACCTGTGCGGCAACAGCGGTGGTCGGCAAAGGGGTGCGGGTGAACTCGGTGGCAACGACCAGCCAGCCGCCTAGCACAAATTGGTTTCAGGAGCAGGGCGAGCAAGTAAGAGGTAAAACTCGCTCACCTTAGCCACTCAAGGTTCATGTTCATTTGTGAGTTAGTTCAACAGATAACATCACCTTTATTGCCTTTGGCGAAGCACGCATCTTAACCAAAGTCGGTGCTGGCGCATCGGAGCGATGCCGTATACCGCGACTAACGGCTTCACGCAATGTCGCGGATTGAGTCTGACCGACAGTAGCATCCGCCATGCCGATCAACTCACCTTCAGCGCGCGCTGCCAGCCGCGCCCATTCGGACGTGGAAAGTTCCCAGATGCATTCGTCTTTCCGTTCCCGCTTTTTCTTCTGACAATAGTCAACCAGCGCTTGACCGTGTAACACACCGGGCAATGGCCTGCGTGCGAATAGAATGTACATCCGTTCCACCGCGGCTACCCCGGTAAACTCGAACCACGGCGGGGACGCTTCCTGGTTGGGAATCTCATACGGGACATGTGCTTTGATGGTATTCGCGCCGCGGTGTAAATCACCGGCTGGGAAGATCATCACAGGCGCGCCTTGATTGGTAACGTTGAAGAGGTATAAGTAACCGTCTCGGTTGGTCTTGATGAGAAAGCGGATTTTATCGCTAGTGCGAAACGCCTGGGTCGGGGCTATGCTGGTCCATTTGCCATCGAGGTTCAGGCGATAAATCGTCAATCCGAGACCAATGGGAGCGACTGGCGGACGCCATTGATTGTTAGCAAGCGGGGGGACTCGTCTAGTCGTCGGTGGCGGCGTCAGTTGGCGTGTCTCGACAAATTTATCCACCGGCTTCATACCTTTCGGCTTGACCCCGCGCGAACTGGCACCGGCAGGCTGGTCTTGTGCTCGGCAGGTGAGTGACGCAATCCCTAGGATAAACACGCACAGCAAACACTCATTGAATTTCATTTCGTTACCTCCTCGTTGGTAAAACGCTTGGCATGTAGTTTCAGCGGCCCGTTAGTGTCATTTCAAAAATCAGCGGATTGTTACCAGCCGCTGACCCTCTCGTAATGATTGTTTCCTGAGAACCTACTTGGATGGAAACTCCGGCGGCGTATTGCTGTCGAAAGTTAGCTAGTTCAAGTTCCTCAGCCTTGGTCAGCGCGCGTTCGGCAGGTTGGGTTAGGAAAAGAGGAGCGGTCAGCGGCTTATCCGAGAAAATGACAGTGATCGTATTAGGGCCTTTCTCCACACTTAACTTATAAGCGTAGTCGGCCTCCACGCGGTTCGTCTCTGCCAGGCGATTACCACCCGGTTGAGCCGTCAAGATCGTGAAAGGGATATTATCATTACTACGCGGCGCGATCAGATAGAGATAACCGTTAGTGCGCGGATGGAATTGAATCGTGAGATCTATATCTACTGGCAGTAGCGCGGTTCCGTTCGCCTGGGTAATTTTACCATCCGGCGTTTGATAAGTTCATCGGCAAAAACAACCTGATATAGACAGGATTAACACGACGACTAACAGGATTAACAGAATGTTGCTGGGGATGCCTATCAATAGCCTCTTTCAGCGAATCTCGTAAATCCGTCCCTAAATCTTGTGAATCCTGTCTAAATGCCTGCTTGTTTTTGCCCACCTACTTACTCGCCGGGCGGCCCGTTCCCGTAACGATAGCTACCGTGATAATTGGCCACCCTCGTCGTCAGTGTCTCGCCGAAGGCAAAGGCAGTGCGGCTGCCTGCACGGGTGGCATATTCCCATTCAGCCTCGGTCGGTAAACGATACTGCCGCCCGCTGGCGCGCGAAAGCCGTTCACAGAACTCCACAGCATCCTCCCACGAGACTTGTTCGACGGGCAGTTCATCGCCTTTGAAATAGGCTGGGTTCGGCTTCAACTCGCGCTTCACCTTGGGCAGCCCAGCCACCGCGCGCCACTGTGCCTGCGTGACTTCGTACTTGCCGAGGTAGAAGGCCTCTACTTTGACATTTTGTTTTTGTGGCGGTTGTTGCCGCTCGACCAGCTTCCTGGCCAGCACCGGATCGAGTTGATACCGGGCGTACTCCGCTTCCACCTGCGCCACCTCAGACTTGCTCGTCCCCTGATAAAAACTGCCACTTTTTATCTCAACCATCGCCAGCGACACGCCATTGCCCAACTCAAGCGCGAACTCATTGGCTTTGCCCCGGAATGGTTCAAAAACTTCGCCCGTGTCCCGCAGGAGTTTGGTCTCGTAGCGGTAGACGTGCAGGCTGAGCGGCGCGGAGAGTTTGGCCGAGAGCACCGCCGCATTATTCAATTCCGCAATACGCGTCTCGGCCTCAGTCGCAAATCGCCCGTTGGGATAAGCCGACAGATAGGTTTGGAAAGACGCGCGGTCAGCAGCTTTCCGGGCCTGCTCCCAAACGGAGTCTTCTTGCCCGGCTTCAATGGCGCGTATCGAACTCTCTGCTTCAGTGACGAAGCGGCCCGTCGGATAGCTTGTCAGATAGGCTCGGTAGTCGGCCAGCGTGGCGCGGCTCTTGGCGTCAGCCCACTGCTGCTCTTCGCGCTTGGCCTCTGCGAGCCGGGTGAACTCGGCCACGCCTTTGTTGGCTTCCTCAACGAAGCGGCCTGCCGGATAGTCGGTCAGGTAGGTTTGATAGCCGGTGAGGCTCGCGCTGTCGCGTGCCTGCACCCAAGCCTGCTCTTCGCGCTTGTTGGCTTCGATCCGATTGATCTCCGCGATGCCGTCGTTTGCATCCGGCGCGTGCCGGCCCTTCGGATACTCGCCCAAGTAAGCCTGATAAGCCGCCAGTGTGGCACCGGTCTTGGCGGCTTGCCAGGCTTGCTCATCAGCCGCGAGCAGGTTTTGCGCTTGCCGGATATCGGTCAAGCGCCGCTGGGCGTTCTCGGCAAAGCGGCCCGCAGGGTAGGCCGTCAAGTAAGTTTGATAGGCGGCGAGCGTGCCGTCTTTGTTTGCCAGTTGCCACACATCGTCTTCGCGCGTGAACGCTTCGAGCCGGTTCAACTCGGCGATGGCGTTGCGCGCGTCAGTGACGAAGCCGCCCTGCGGATGCTCGGTCAGATAGGCTTGATAGGCGACGAGGCTGGCGCCGTTGCGGGCGCGCCGCCAGGCCGCTTGATCGAGCGCGGCGAGTCGGTTGTTTTCCTCGAGCTGCTTCAACTCGCCGAGTCGCCGGGTGGCATCCGCCGCCGCGCGCCCGTTCGGATAGGCGGACAGATAGGCTTGAAATGCCGCGACACTCGCGCCCTGTTGCGCCTGCTGCCAGGCCGTGTCATCGAGTGCGGCCAAACGTTGCGCTGCCGCTGCCCGGTTCAATTCGGTGAGGCGCTGATTGGCGTCGGCGACGAAGCGTCCTTGCGGGTGCTCGGTCAGATAGGTTTGATAAGCCGCGCCATTCGCTGCCTGCCGCGCGCGTTGCCAGGCGGATTCATCAAGCGCGGCCAGCCGTTGGGTCTCGGCCACACGTTGCAACTCGGCGCGGGCATTGTTGGCCGCCACAACGTAGCGGCCATTCGGATAGGCCGACAAATAGTCTTGATAATCCGCATTGCTCGCGCTGCGTTGGGCGCGCGCCCAATCCGCATCTTCAATCGTAGCTAACTGTTTATTCGCTTCGGTAACGAAACGCCCGGTCGGATACTGCGTCAGGTAAGCTTGATAAGACTTCAGACTCGCGCCTTGCTGTGCTTGTTTCCACGTATTGTCTTCGCTTGCGCGCAGGCGGTTCTCTGCTTCGATGCGCTCGAATTCTGCGATGCCTTTACCCGCCTCCTCGGCGAACTTGCCAGCAGGGTAGCCGCCCAGATATGCCTGATAACCGCTGAGATTCGCGCTCTGCTGGGCCTGTTTCCAGGCGGCTGCCTCCGTCGCTTCAAGCCGTTGCGCGTCCTCGACGCGCTTGATGGTGGTGATCGCGTTGTTGGCCTCGGTGACGAAGCGGCCCTCTGGATACTCGGCCAGATAAGCTTGCTAAGTCGCGACGCTCGCGCTCTGCTGCGCGCGTGTCCAAGTGGCGTTCTCACGTTCGAGACGGTTGAGCGCGGCGATGCCATTGTTAGCCTCGGTGCTGAAGCCGCCCTGCGGATACTCCTTGAGGTAAGCTTGCAAAGAGGCGAGTGTGTTGTCGTTTTTGGCCTGCCGCCAACTTGCATTTTCGGCGGCGAGGCGGCGGCTCTCTTCAAGCTGCCGCGCTTCGGCGATTGCTTTGTTCGCTTCGGGAATGAAGCGGCCATTTGGATAAGCTTTCAGATAAATTTGATAAGCCGTAAGGGTCGCGCCACGCTGGGCAATCGTCCAGGCTTCGTTTTCGAGCGTGCTCAAGCGTTGCTGCTCTGCGCGCTGGCGGATTTCGGTGAGCACGCTATTCGCCTCGTTGAGATAGCGGCCCTGCGGGTAGGCGTTCAGATAATCCTGATAAGCCAAGACGCTCGCGCCCTGTTGCGCCCGCTGCCAGGCTGCATCTTCGCGTTTGATCGTTTCGGCGCGCTCCATGGCGGCGATGCCGTTGCTGGCTTCTGTGACGAAGCGGCCCGCCGGGTAATCTTTCAGGTAGGTCTGCAAGCTCGCCAGCGTGTTGGCATTCTCGGCCTGTTGCCAAGCGGCGCTTTCGCGATCAATCCGGCGCTTCTCTTCTTCAAGCCGTTCAAACTCGGCGATGCTTTGACGCGCCTGCGTAATGAAGCGTCCCTGCGGATAAGCCCCGAGATAATCGTTATAAATCTGCTTGCTTGCGCCGTCTTTGGCCCGGTCCCATGCGGCGGCGTCTGCGGCGCTCCGGCTGTTTTCCGCTTCCGCGAGCCTGCGTGTGGTGAGTGCGGTGTTGGCCGATGCGACGTGGCGGCCTTGCGGATGAGCGGACAGGTACTCCTGATAGCTCTGAAGGCTGCCGTCTTTCCCGGCCTTCTCCCACGCGGCGTCGTCAAGCGCCCCTTGGCGCGCCAGTTCTTCGCGCTGGTTGATCGCAGTGAACTCGGCATTTGCTTCAGCCGCATGACGACCGTTCTGAAAATCTTTGAGATAGGCTTGATAGCCAGCGCTGCTCTGGCGCTTCTTCGCCAGTTCCCAAGCGTCATTCTCACGCCGCTCCTCTTCATGCCTGCGCAACTCGACTATCGAGCTATTGGCATCCGCCGTGTAACGCCCCAGCGGATAGGCCTTGAGGTACGCCTGGCAGCCGGCGATGCTGTTATTGCTGACGGCCCAAACCTCATCCTCACGTTGAGCTTCTTCGATCTTCTCCAGATTGGTCACCGCAAGCTTGGCTTCGCCAACATATCTCCCGGCTGGATAGGTGAAGAGATAGAAGCGATAGCCGACCTTGGTATTCTCCTGTTTGAACTGCTGCCAGTCGGCCTCTTCCTTCTGCTTGCGGCGCTCTGCCGCCAGTAGGTTGTTAGCTTCAGCGACACGCGGGCCTGTGGGGAAATATTCGAGGTAGCGTTGGTAGTCCGCTGGATCTTTCGTGCTCTCGGCTTTTGCCCAATAAACCGGCTCGAACTTGGCGATGCTTTGGCGAGCTTCTTCAACGAATTCGCCGGTCGGGAACCTCCTTTGGTAGCGCAAGTAGTACTCCGGCGTATCTTTCTCTTTGACGAAGCCCCAGTAATCTCGCTCGATTTCAGGCGAAACACCAAGCGCGTCACCACTGGGCCGCGCGCCGCGCGTGAGTGGCACGACGGCCAGCACCAATTCGTTGGCCCCATAAGCTTCGGAGATGTTGTAGCGCAGTTCCTGTTTTTCCTGCAGCACTTCTCTGACCTTGGCCGGGAGCTTCCGCTCGAGGTAGGTGATCAGTCCGCCAAGCGTCACCTTGCCTTCTTCGTTGGCTGCCGCGCGGCCTTCTTCACCGCCCGTGAGCGCCTGGACGATAGCCCAGGTGAAGAAGCCCATCTTCTCTTTCGGGTATTCCCAGGCGCGTTGCCCGGCTTGTGAGGCGTGCAAGACGACGAAGGCTTTGATCTTGCTGTTCTGTTCATCGAAGTTGAAGCGGTTCAGATAACTTTCGGTCACGGGATTGTCAGCCCCGATGCTTCTGCCGCCTTTGGTTGGGTCATCGCGGCAGGAATCAATCAGCATAATAACCTGCTGGATCCCTCTCTTCTCGATGTCCTGCTTGATTTTCTCCAGGTCAATACTGCTGCGCAGCACCACGTTCGGATCGCCGTCTTTATAGGCGGCTTCTTTCGGAAGCAGGCAAATTCGCTTGGTACCTTTATCATCTATCTCCATCCCATGACCGGAGAAAGCAAACAGCAAGAACCCATCTGGCGGGACATTCTGAATCACAAAACTGAGCATGAACTCAATGGCGCCCCGCGTGGGTTGGAAACGAGGATTTTCCTGGTTGGTCGAGAGCCGGATCACTTGATCTTTTGGAAAGCCGGCATAGTTGATGAGCGCCTCGGCCAGGTGTTTGGCGTCATTCTCCGCGCCTTCGAGTTGTCGGATGGTCTCGTACTTGTCCACCCCAACAATCAACGCCCACCGCTTCGAGCTTTCAGGCAGCCGCGTGACTGTGCCATGCCGGACATCCGGGGTGACTGATCTTTGCGCGGGCTGCTGTGCGAACACAAGCATCGGCAAGACAGGCTGCGTCAACAATGCAGTGATCAACCCGATCACCAGGCGCTCTTGCCAACTCTTAGACCGCTGCTGGATGCCGCCTTTGATCATCGTTCATTCACGGCTCGGCAGGTTGCCGAACCGCGCCACTACGCGCTTAAAAGATGAATTTGGCCGCCAGAATGATCTGGCGCGGAATCCCGCCGAAAGACGCCGTCACCCCCGGTACGCGCTGCTCGTTCTGCGCCAAGCGGAACGAGGGTTGGAGAATGTCGAGCGAGAGCGGGTTGACGAAGAGATTGGCGTGATTAAAGAGATTGTAGAATTCGGCGCGCAGTTGCAATTGCACGCCCTCCCTAACCCGGCTCAGCGCGATATTGCGCCGCACGGCGACATCGGTCGTCCAGACGCCCGGCGCGCGAAAAGTGTTGCGCCCCAGAATCCCATCATAAGGCCCATTCAACGCCGGTCTGCGGTTGAAGGGCGCGGTCGAAGCCCGAATGCCACCGACGTTGTAGGGATTGCTCAACGGCAGATAGAGAAAGGTGTTCGGTTGCACAGGGCTGGCGTTCAGCGTTGGTTCGGGAAGACTGCCCGTGACGCGCGGGCGCACCGAGACGCCTGCGCCGCCCGCATCGCTGCTAGACGCATCAATCACGCTGAACGGACGGCCACCTTGAACGGTCACGATGCCGCTCAGCGTCCAGCCGGTAAAGAGGTTTTTCACCGCCCGCTGCTTGGAGCTTTTGCCGAAGGGCAGGTCCCAGACGAAATTAGCTGCTACTCGATTCTTCACGTCGAAGTCGGATGGCCCGCGATCCAGCAGCGGATTTAAGGGGTCTACCAGACCGCGTCCGAAGGTGTTGGTCTCAAAGCGAGAAAGGGGGTTGAAGTTGACGAAATCATCATTCTCTTCGTCCAGCAGCAGCAGCGAGTCGGCATCGAAGAAAGCACTGTTCGTATCGGTCGAGCGTCCGAGGGTGTAGTTGGCGCTGAAGACTAGCCCATACTTCTCCAGATAACGGCTGTCCATGCGCAGTTGCATCGCCTGGTAAGAGGACTCGCCTTGGCTGTTGATGACAAAGAGACGCCCATCCCCCCACGTCTGCGCGGCTGCCCGTGCGGTTGACATTGTTCGCGGAAAAAAGCCGCCGGCTGCGACTGCCCAAATAGCTGGCGGCCATAACCAGGTTATGCAGCTCTTTTTCAAAAGTGACATTCCACGTCACCAGGTAGGCGGGCTTGAAATTGGGATCAATGGCCGTGCCGCTCAGGGAGAGTTGGTAATTGGTATCCTGGCGGAAAAGCGTGTAGATGTCGCGCAGACTCTGGCCTCCCAGCGTATTGAGATCAGCCAGGGGATTAGTCGGCTTAGTCAGAGTGGGGCCGAGCGTGGCAAACCCTAGCCCTAGCGGATTCTCAATCGTGCTGGAAATGGCGTTGTTGAAAATACGGTCGTAAAAGAGACCGAAGCCGGAACGCAGCACCGCCTCGTGCCCCAGACTGTAGGCCACGCCGAACCGGGGGCCGAAGTTGGTGTAGCTCGGCAGGTAGAAGTGGCCTTTGAATTCGCCGGGCGCTTCATCCACACGCGTGAACCGGCCGCTGGCAATCTGCTGGCGGGGATCACATCAATTTGTACAGTCGCCGCCGCAAAATCAGGCTCCTTGCTGACCGTCACACTATATTTGCCAGGCGGGATCGAGAGCAAAAGGTATTCCCCGATTGCGTCGGAGACTGCGTGCCTGATCAACGCCGTCTCGGTATTGGTCAGCACGATGTCAGCGCCGGGCACCACAGCCAGTTTCGGATCAAGCACCCGCCCGGTGACAGTGCTGGTCACAGTCTGAGCTACCGCGCCGACGCTCAACCCCAGTAGCGCAATCACTAAACACAATGTTCGTTTGATGGTCATAACTTTCTCCATTCGTCTGTAGTTCGCATGCTGATTGGTTTGTGGCACCCGTTATGCTGCTGAAGTGACAGCAGCGGCCTGACCTATTTTTTTGAGGCGTATGGCACTACCTGATTGAGACCGTGACAACGTTGGCCTCCCTGCCATCCACCCGAAGCACGATGTTGACCTCCCCCCGCCCGCGCAAGCCAAGGGTAGGCGCAGGTTGACTTGATCCGTGCCGATCAGTCCCGGCGCCGCACCCGCAAACGTCACCTCCGCAGCCTCGCCCCCAATCGTCGCGCTCACCCCGCTCAGAAACCGCAAGCCCGTTCCAAACAGGATCAGAAAGACCTGATCGCTGCCGATCGTGAGGTCAATCGGGATAGCAACAGATCTGTTTTGAGCGTCGCGCCGCGAAATCGGTTCCGTCACCTGCGAGCCATTCGGACGAACGCGCAAGGCCGTCCCCGAAGCCACGCCTATTCCATCACTGTTGGCCGAGAAAAGTCCGGGTGCCACTGTCGCGATTTGCACATTCCCAGCGGAGATTGAAATTCCGTTTCTGCGCACAGTCACGGTCGGATTGCCAGGTGCCGTCCCTACTGGCACCTGGAAGTTGATTTGACCGGCTGAGACGAAGAATAGACCGGCGGGTTGTCCGTTGACCTCAACAGTCGTGCCCGCTAGGACTGTCGGGAGCGGAGTAGCTGTCGCGCTGAGAGTCTGCTCAGCCAAGCCGGTACCGAATGCCGCTGCAATGGAATCGGGGGCCACTGGCCCAGCAGTGAAGCTCGCTGCCGAAACTACCGCCACAGGATTGGGCGTAGCGCCGGCTTGTGTGACGGTGAAGGTCTGCCCCGCAATGGTCAGCGTCCCCGTGCGCGAACTGGTGCTCGTGTTGGCTGTGACCGAGTAATTGACGGTGCCGTTGCCGCTACCGCTCGCACCGGACGTGATTGTTATGAAACTGGGATTGCTCGTCGCCGTCCACGCGCAGCCGCTCGCGGTCGTGACGGTGACGCTGCCCGTGCCACCGCCCGCGTTGAAAGATTGGCTGGTGGGTTGAATCGTGTAAGAACAACTGATCGTAAAATTCGCGGTGTTCGACACGCCGCCGCCCGGCGCGGGATTGAAGACCGTCACGCCCGCTGTGCCTGCCGTCGCCAAGTCACTGGCCGGAATCTGCGCGGTCAGTTGGGTGCTGCTGACAAAAGTCGTTTGGCGATTCTGTCCGTTCCATCGCACCACTGACCCGTTGACGAAGTTCGTCCCGTTGACTGTCAGGGTGAAACTCGGCCCGACTGCGGTCGCGCTGTTTGGATTCAGGCTCGCCAGCGTCGGTGTCGGATTCTGCATGGGACTGCTAATGGTGACGGTGACGATGTTGGCCTGCTTGCCGTCCACCTCGAGCACAATGTCGACCTCGCCGCGTCCACTCAAGCTCGGCGGCAGAAGCAAATTGACTTGATCTTCACCGATACTACCTGACCCGGCGACAGCCTGTTCCGTCACCGGTTCGTCCCCAATTGTCGCCATCACAATACGTCCTGACCTAAATCCTGTCCCAAACAGGATCAGAAAGACCCGATCATTGCTGTTCGAAAGATCAATTGGTACAGCGACATACCTGTTTTGTGTCGTATCGAGCCGGCTGATTAATTCGGGCACTGATGAGCCGTTCGGGCGGTAGCGCAGCGCGTATCCTCTGGCGACCCCGCGCTCATCATCGTTAGCTGCAAATATTCCCGGCGCGACAGACACGCTTCTGGTACCGACCACCATTCCGTTCAGCCGCACTGTTACTAGCGCCACACCCGTCGCCGTCTCCGTCGGCACCAGAAAGTTAATTTGATTGGGCGAGACGAAACGCAGTGGCGCGAGCCGTGGCATGCCCATGCTATCAGTGACAGTAAGAGTCGTGCCCGCTAGTTCGGTCGGAAGCGGGTCGGTTGTCGCGGGGACGGTCTGCCCCGCCAAGCCGGTACCGTAAGCCACCGCATAAAATTTGGCGGCCACCGGCGGCTTGTTGCTTGCGGCTGACACCACCGCAGTGACTTGGCTGGGTTGCCCCCAGGCCGTAGACTCAGCACAACAGAGGGCGAGCCAAATGAGCAAGAGCGGCATGATTGAGTGGCCGAACGATGACTTGGAGGTGTGCATGGAGTTCCCCTCGCAGTAGATTTTGATTGTGGTTCGACTTTCGGGTGCTGATTCCCTGCAGTCAGTTGGCTATCCAAGGATCAACAGCGCGAAGCAGCAACCCGACCGATTGATCTAGCGGCTTCGTAAAGCTGACGCCCATCCCATCCGGTAACTGGTGAATTGTAATTCTTCGTCTATTGACTGGCTTTCCCCGCTCACGATACGAAACCGGCCATTAAGGCGGCGGGATGATATGTGTACGAAAAAAAACACAAGAGGCGGCTGAGAATTTCGGCTCAAATTCGTCTTCGGCGTTTACTTTCAGTGATCTGAGGGCAATTCGTCTGCTGGGCACTGGCTGTGTGAGCGTGTGAGCCTGCTGTACAGCGCGCGCGCACCTGCTCACATCACGTTTCAGGCCAGCGAAAGGTGACAACCCGCTGCAACTTTTTTCCGCCTTGCGCGCCCGCCAACGATCACAGAAGATATTCGCCAATGTTGGAGCACACCGTCGAATTCATTCACACGCAACCGCAACTCGCCGCCCTGGCCGAACGCGCCGCCCAAGCCCGTGCGCTGGCCCTGGACATCGAGACGATCAACTGGTGGGATCGCGCGGCGGAAAAAGTCGCGCTGGTGCAACTGGCGTTTCGTGAAGGCGGCCAGACACGCGTGGCCATCATTGATACGCTGGCCCACCTGGAATTGGAACCGCTGCGCCGTCCGCTGGAATTGAGCATTTCGACCAAAGCCATCCACAACGCCAGCTTCGACGCGGCGCGCATGTTGCAGCATTACCGCATTACGACTTCACCGATTCACGACACGATGCTGGCCGCGCGGCGCAGCGGCGACAAGAAATGTTCGTTGAAAGCCCAAGCCGCAACCCATCTGGGCCTGACGCTGGACAAGACCGAACAGCGCGGCGATTGGGGCCGCCGCCCGTTGAGCGCCGAGCAATTGCAATACGCCTCGCTGGATGCGGCCTGCACGCTGCTGCTGTATGAACAGCAACGCGAACGTGGGTTGCGCGGCGATTACGAGTTACGCGAACGCACGAACAAACAACAAGCGCTGTTGCCCTTGCCTGAGCCGACGCTGATTGATCAACCGTTCACTGCCAGCCTGATCCAGCTTCCCGTTGAATTGGATTTGGAAACCGCCAGTCTCGCGTTGCTCGGCATCATCGCTGAACTGGGTGGACGTTACAGCCCCGAACACCTGGCTGTGTCGGTTGGCAGCGAACGCGCCGGTCTGGCCGGTTGGATCATTGACCGCACGCTGGGCGCCGCGGCAGACCTTGACGAAACCAGCGCCAAACAGGCCATTGGCGCGTTGTGCGAACAGCAGTTGGTGCGGCTGAGTTTGACGCGCCGCCTGGAAGCGACAACGCAAGGTTTGCAACATTGGCAAGCGCACAAGACCTAAAATTCAGCGCCAAAACTCCAGCCAAATTTTGCTTGCGCCTCATCGGCAACGGCAGTAGGATGCGCCCGTCTCAAGAACACCATCACCATCTAACACGGTCACGGGAAGCCTGTTTGACAGGCCCATTAACAGAAGAGGTAGTTATGAAGCATCCCCATGCCGTCTCGTTAGCCCAGCGTTTGCTGGACTCGCACATTCGGTTACACGCGCAACAACCCGAACGCCCGACGCCCAATCCCGAACAGCTTAGTTGGGCGGTCGAAATTCTCTCCACACATCTAGACGCCTGCATGCGTCAACGCATCCATCCCGACCTGACAGAGGCCGTTTCTGAAGCGCTCGACTTCGCGCAACGCCACGAAAAGGCTTATGAACCGATTCCCGGCGGATTGCGCTGGCGCTCGGCGCTGGTGATGATGGACGCGCAGGACGCGGACTGACATCGAACCAACAGTTCACCGCAAAAAAGCGCAAGCGACGCAAACCTGGATTTTGCTTTGCGTCTTTTGCGCTTCTTTGCGGCGGAATTGTTGCTGCTCTCAACCCACGCGCGCCAACCCAAACCTCGGCTGACTCCGCACGTGTTGAATCAACTTGTCCGTCTCGCGCGTTTGCCCGCGTTCGTTCAGCATGTATTCGGCCTCGCGTTTGGCGACCTCCAAAATCTTTTGATCGCGCACGATGTTGGCAATGCGGAATTCGGGCAGGCCGGATTGGCGCGTGCCCAGCACTTCGCCAGGACCGCGAATCTCTAAATCCTTCTCGGCAATCTTGAAGCCGTCCGTAGTCTCTTCCATCACCTTCAAGCGCTCTTGCGCCTCTTTCGATTTGGCGAATTGGGAAAGCAGGATGCAGTAACTTTCCGCCGCGCCGCGCCCGACGCGCCCGCGCAGTTGATGCAGTTGCGACAGGCCGAAGCGTTCGGCGTGTTCGATCAACATCACCGAAGCGTTCGGCACATCCACACCCACCTCGATCACCGTCGTCGCCACCAGAATCTGCGTGCGGTTGGCCGCGAAGGCGCGCATCACTTCTTCCTTCTCCGCCGGTTTCAGCTTGCCGTGCAAGAGGCCGACTTTGAATTCGGGGAAGACTTCGGTGCTGAGCGTTTCATACATCTCGGTGGCGTTGCGCAGGTCTAGCTTTTCGGACTCTTCGATCAGCGGCAGCACGACATAGGCCTGCCGCCCCGCCTTGATTTGGCCGCGGATGAATTCATAAATCTTGGCGCGCTTCTCTTCGGTATCCCAACGCAAAAACGTTTTGATCGGCGTGCGCCCCGGCGGCAGTTCGTCAATGATCGAAACTTCCAGGTCGCCATAAACCGTCATCGCCAACGAACGCGGAATCGGCGTCGCCGTCATCACCAGCACATCAGGATTCAAGCCCAGCCGCCGCAATGCCGCGCGCTGCATCACACCAAAGCGATGCTGTTCGTCAATCACCGCGAAACCCAGCTTATGAAAGGTCACGGCTTCCTGAATCACAGCGTGCGTGCCGACGACTACGTCAACATCGCCCGCCGCGATGGCCGCCTGCACCTCGCGTTTCTCTTTCGCGCGCAAACTGCCGGTCAGCAATTCGACGCGGTAATTGCCCGCCAGCCAGCGCTTGATGTTGCGCGCGTGCTGTTCGGCCAGAATCTCTGTCGGCGCCATCAGCGCCGTCTGATAGCCGTTCTCGACTGCGATCACCAGCGCCTGCACGGCGACGATGGTTTTGCCGCTGCCGACATCGCCCTGCAACAAACGATTCATCGGCTTGTCGCTGGTCATGTCGTCCACGATTTCTTTCAAACAACGTTTCTGCGCGCTGGTCGGCGTGAAGGGCAGAATCGCGCGCACGGCCTGACGCACCTTGTCGGTGATTTCGATCTGCAAGCCCTTCGGTTCGCTGATGCGTTCGCCGCGCCGCAAGCCCAGCGCAATTGCCAGCCAGAAAAATTCCTCGAAGATCAATCGCCGGTGCGCGGGCGATTTGGCCTGTTGGTAATGCTCAATCGGCACGTCATCGCCGGGGAAATGAATCTGGCGCAAGGCCGCGCCGCGCGCGATCAGGTTGTTGCGCGCGGCGATTTCCTCCGGCAGGTTTTCCAGCACGTCCTGACTCAGTTGGCTGACGACGTGATGAAAGATCGAACGCAACTGCCGCGTGCGAAAGTCGCCCAGCTTGCGATAGACCGGCACGCGCCGCGCCGTGTGAATCGCATTCGTCTCGTCGTCGTCCTCATCGGCCAGCACTTCGTAGTCGGGGTTCTCGACCTCGAAATAGCCCTTGTACTTGTTCTTCTTCCACTGCCCGTACAGGATCACGCGCGTGCCGCGATTGAAGACCTTTGCCAGATAGACCTGATTCCACCAGTAGGCGCGCACCTGCCCTTCGCCATCAGTGGCGACGAACTCGTACATCTTCAAGCGCCCGCCCTTGAGCGGCACGATGCCGCCCACACGCACCACGACTTCGACCGAAGCGTAATCGCCATCCTGCAACGCCACCACGCGCGCCAGATTAGAGCGGTCTTCGTAACGCAACGGCAGGTAATGGAGCAGGTCTTCGACGTTGGCCTCGCGCGCGTCGGGCTTGGCGGTGAGTGCGGCCATTTCGACGGCGAGCGAATGGGCGGTCTTCTGGCCTACGCGCGGTAGGGCGTGGTGGTGGAGTTCGACGAGTGGTGTGGTGAGTGTGAGCACAGTCAATCCCCCGAGCTGATGTTTTGGCGATCAACAACCGCTGGCTTGTGCCAGGCGCAACATTTCGTCCAGCAGTTCTTTCAAGCGCGGGCATTTTTGATAGGCGATTGCCGGATCAAGTTTCGTAAACAGGTCGAGGCCGTGCCTGGGTTTTTGGTAGGGTTGTTTCAATTGCTTCCGAAACAATCTCTCCAAGAGCGCCGCGGGCGGCTGATTGAAATTGACGGCTTCAGGATTGGCGATGGCAGCGGGGAACGCCTCCTTCACTTCTCTGGGAAAGATGCTGGGGTCGCTCAACAGCCAGGCTTCCAATTCATGTACGGCGAAGAATTGTTGAAACTTTGCGTGCCCGACTCTTCTTTCCAACTCGCGCTTGGCCCAGTCATAACGCTGCTGCGCAGCGGTCAGGTGGCGCGGGCAAAAATTACCCGGCAACCCATAAAGATCAAGCAAGCCGAGCACGGCAATCAATTCTTGCGGTTTGGGAATACTCAATTGCTGCGTCACCCTCCTGGCGAGCTCTTTGATATACCCGCCACTGCCAGGCAGCTTCACGGCTTTGATCCCGACGCGCCGCTGCAACTTTGGATTCAGCCAGCGTTCCAAAAAGCGCGGCAAGGCGACCCGCTCCGCCTCGCCCTCGACCAGCAGGATGAACTTCACGCCATTGCCTCCAATTGGCCGGACTCGAAGAGTTCGCCAAACGAATACTCATTGAGCCAATACTCTAATTCATCGTCTGCCAAGGTTTGCAACACAGTCTCGCCATTTTCCCAAGTCGCCATTGTGGTGGTCGGCCTGGTCTTGCCAAAGGCGCTCAAGAACTGTGGCGAGTGGGTGGTGAAGATGATTTGCGTACGCTCTGAAGCCTCTACGGCGAAGGAGGCGATGATTGGTAGCATCGTTGGATGCAAACCCGTCTCTGGCTCATCAATCGCGATCAGCATCGGTGGATCAGGTGACGTCAAGACTGTGAGCAGGATCAAAAAACGCAATGTTCCATCAGAAAGGTCGGAGGTGGATTGTGCCCGCTGCAAAGACCGCCAGCGCAACTTCATCTGTATACGCTGATCGCCAGCATCTGGCGTAAAGATCAGTCTTTCGTAATCAGCTCCGAACGCGGCGCGCATCGCGGCGTCAATGTTTCGCTCAAACTCACGATCTGTTGTGTAAAGAGTGTGCAAGACTGAAACCAAGTTTTGCCCATCAGACTCTACGCGCTTCTCAAACCGAGCAACGGCGGCTCGTCTGATGGCTGAATCCTCACTGACATTCAAGTCGTGATAAATCGCAATGTCATTCAGTCTGACTAGCTCCAGGTCTTCTGCTGAAATCTTATTCTTATATATCTTGGGAATGGGGGACTCAGTCAAGCGTGACAGCATTCTTAACTCAAATGAAAGCTGTGTCTCCTTGTCTGGGGACTGACCATTATCGGGACCATTCTCACTTAATTGTTTGCTGTCGTTTTGATCGGTATCAGTGACACTTAACCATCTTTCGTATTCAATCACGTAGCTGCTGGTTAACCCCAATCGAGTTAACTTCAGTTCGTAGCTGTCATCAGGTTGAGTCAATTTCAGGCTGATACAAATTGAGGAAGCTATCCCATCCCATAGAACAGCACCCATTCCACCTGAATTTCGCATACTTTCCGATAACCGCCCAGCGACCGAAGCGGAGAGCAATTTAAGCGCCCGCAGCAAATTCGATTTACCCGTCCCATTCTGCCCAATCACCACATTCAAATCGCCCGGCTGCCAACTCACATTCTTGAGCGACCGAAACCCGGCAATATCAAGCTGTTTGATCTTCATTTAGATAACTCCGTGCGTGATCTATAAAACAGATGGCCCCTGACTTTTCAGCCACTCGCGCAACGCCCGTGCGACCTTCCGTTCGCCTTCGTTCAAACCTCTGACCAGAAATTCATTGAGCGTCTGCCGCTCCAAAAACGGGAACGCCCCGCTCGTCTCCGCTTCCTCATACGCTCCATCCTTCAGCAGCCAGATGCCGACGTGCCAGTTCGCCACGCGCCAAATTTCGGGCACGCCCAACCCGGCGTAAATCGCAAAGCGGTCGAGCGAAGAACTGGTCAAGTCGCTTTCGATGATGAGGTCGGGCGGCGGGGCGGCGGGCAATTTGAGGTCGGCCTTGCCGATGACTTGCGCGGCGTGTTGGACGTAAAAGCTGTCGTCCGGCTCGGCGCCTTTGGCTGTGATTTGCAAGCGCAAGGTCGTCGAGCCGAGCGATTCAATGTCTATGTCGAAATGGTCGCTGATGACAGCGATCAACCTGGCAATGATCTTGACGGGTTTTTCGTGGCTGGATGTAGGCGACATGATTTCCATCCTCCCTTGATCGTAAAACACGCGCACGGCGGCGGAAGGGCTGAGCGCGGTCAACAACCGTTCGTAGCTTTCCCACGACACGTTGTCAGCGCGAAAGCAGGTGCCCGGCGGCAATTGCGCGGCGACGGCCAAATAATCAGGTGCGGTGGCGGTGAACATAACAAACCTCCGTAATGGCCTCCGTAATGGCCTCCGAAATAAGAATCGGTGACGGGCGGAATCCTAACACACGCTGGGCACAAGCGGGCGGCGCTCACGATAACGGCAAGCGGCTGGTTGCGTTGCGCCGTTTTGTTCGGCAGTCAGGAAGTCGGCAAAGATGAACACAACCAAACTGTGCTGAACGAAGTCTGGCTTGGCTGGCGATTACTTCACGGGCGCAAACACGTCGGCCTGATACGTCACCCCAAACGTCAGCCCGCTGCGCTCGCTGCGTTTGTGGATGCCCTTGATTCCGGCCACGTCCCACAACAACCCGCCCGCCTTAATGCGCGCGCCGAAGCGGCTGGCGCCATCCGATTCGGTCCCGCGCGGCGCGTTCTTGCGCGTGCTGTGGCGGCCATTCACTTCGCCCACAAAGGTGACGCGGTCGTTGTAGTTGTACACCGCCGCCAGCCCATACAGCAGCACATCGTTTTGCGTGAACAGATCAATGGGCGCGGTCAGGATACCCAGGCCCAGGTTGCCATAGACATAGAGCTTCTTGCCGAAATGTTTGCCCGCCAGCGTCGTCGCAAAGAAGTTGGTTTGATTGACGCCGATGCCGCGCGTCTGGTTGGAGTTGGGCAGCTCCGCGCCAAAGCGGAAGCCGAGCGCGGGCGTGCGTTTGCCTTCGTTGCGCAGCTTGAATTTGGCCGCCAGGAAAAAATCGCCGGTGTCGTGCGTCGAATTCGTCCCCTGGCTCAAGTGCAGCGGGAAGGGCGCGGCCTGAATCTGGCGATTGATGCTGAGGTAATTTTGCATGACGCCGCCCGCCTCAAACTCTACGTTGGGCGCGAGGCCGAAGGTGATCGAGACGACGCCGACGCGCGTCAGATCGCCATTCAATCCCGACAGGGTGAAATCGCGGTTCTGCACAAAGTCAAAACCGAAATCGAAGCGCGCCGTGCCGGGTTTGACGATCTCTACGTCTTCGGTGATGAGCGGGCGTTGCGCTTGTTGGGCGCTGGCGTTCGCGCCCAACAAGCACAACGTCAAAGCGGCGCTAAAAATGTTGCGAAGCTTGTGCGTATTCATCGGTTGATTCAGTCAATCGTGCCAATCTGAAATGAGTGAGCCGGTTGCGACCCGCCCAGATCATAGGCCGTCAAGCCACGCAGCGTAAAGCGGAAAGCTGGCGGATTTCGACGCGCAGCGTCTTTGGAGTGCGCGCGGCACAGGCCGCCGCTTTGGTAGTCCCTTTGTTTTAGAACTCGACAAGGGGCTACCAAAGCG
>JANOWX010000411.1:0-6219 GCA_031418175.1 Acidobacteriota bacterium
CAGTGTCCCAATGTTGGGTGGTTCGATTTAGGAACTCCCCCATTGCTCCTACTACTCCCATCACTCCCATTATTCCCGAGCAATTCAAATTCCGTAGCGTGCGTGCTATCCTCGCGCCGCTTTTACGCAAGCAATCATCAATTCACCAACAACTGATCTCCAAATTTCAAACATGAAATGACGGGATCGAGGAGGCAGCTTGAGCGTTCTCGTTGATAAGAACACCCGTTTGCTCGTCCAGGGCTTGACCGGCAAAGAAGGCACTTTTCACGCGCTGCAAATGCGCGACTATGGCACCAACATCGTCGGCGGCGTCACGCCCGGCAAAGGCGGCGCGACGCACGAAGGCTTCGCCGTCTTCAACACCGTCAGCGCAGCCGTTGAAAAGACCGGCGCGAACGCCACCGTCATTTACGTCCCGCCGCCCTTCGCCGCCGACGCGATTATGGAAGCCGCCGACGCCGGCGTCGCCCTCATCGTCTGCATCACCGAAGGCATTCCCTCGCTCGACATGGTCAAGGCCTATGCCTATCTGAAAGCGCGCCCCGGCGTCCGCCTGATCGGCCCCAACTGCCCCGGCGTCATCTCGCCCGGCCAATGCAAAGTCGGCATCATGCCCGCGCGCATCCATCTCGCCGGAACACCTGGCAGCAGCGTCGGCGTCGTCTCGCGCTCCGGCACGCTGACCTATGAAGCGGTCGGCCAATTGACCGCGCTCGGCATCGGCCAATCCACCTGCATCGGCATCGGCGGCGACCCGATCATCGGCACGCAACAACGCGACGCCGTCGAACTGTTCAACAATGACCCCGACACCGACGCCATCGTCATGATCGGCGAAATCGGCGGCAGCGCCGAAGAGGAAGCCGCCGAATACGTCAACGCCCACGTCAAGAAACCGGTGGTCGGTTTTATATGCGGCCAGACCGCGCCCCCGGGTCGCCGCATGGGCCACGCCGGCGCCATCATCGCGGGCGGCAAGGGCACGGCGGATGAAAAGATGAAAGCCATGACTGCCGCGGGCATTCACGTGGTGAAAAGCCCGGCGGACATCGGCGCGAAGGTCAAAGAAGTGCTCGGCCTTTAGTTTTTGGCAACCTCAATTGCAAAGCCGGTGCGCTTGTCTGCTGACGGATGAGCGCATCGGCTTTCGTGTTTATGGCGTGGTTGAAGGCTGCTTGCTGGCTGCCTTGCTGGCTGCCTTGATCGAAACTAAAATGCCGCTGCCAATCCAGGCAATGGCCGAGTATTTGGAGGAAACGTTATGCAAGCTGTGATGGAAAGGGAACTCACCCTCGATTCTGACAAGAGCTACGAAATCGTCAACGGTCAGCCGGAGGAAAAAGAGATGCCAGGAGCCAGACACGGAATGATTGCTGCTCGCCTTGTGACTAGGCTGAACAGCTTTGTCGAAGCCAATCAATTCGGCGTTACGTTTACCGAAGTCAACTTTAAGATCGGGCAGAACGAACGCATCCCGGATTTATCTTTTGTCGCCGCTGCCCGCGTCCCGTCTGAAGGCGTGCCCGAAGGCGTCTGGCAACTCCCGCCCGATTTGGCCGTCGAAATCATCTCGCCAAATGATCTGCACGAGAAGGTCAGCAACAAAGTCTTGGAATACCTGGAAGCAGGCGTCAAACAAGTCTGGCTCGTCTCGCCGGAAAACCGCGCCGTGACCATCTTCCGGTCAATGGATCAAGTGCAAGTGATCGCGGGCGACCGCAACCTGGAAAGTCCTGACCTTTTGCCCGGTTTCAGTTGCGCGTTGGCTGAAATCTTTCCGCCTGTTGTACCTGCCGAGACCTAAACTTTGATGTTGCCTTACTGTCTTTGCTGCCCCTCAGTCCTCGCCAACTCCGATCAAAGACTTCTTCATCAGCTACAACAAAGCCGACCGCGAGATCGCGGTGTGGATCGCGCAGCAGTTGGAGCGCGCGGGCTACAGCACGATTGTTCAAGCCGCCGACATGCCGCCCGGCTCCAATTTCGTCTTGGAGATGCACCGAGCGGCCAATGCAGCCGCGCGCACCATCGCCGTCCTCTCGCCCGATTTTCTGCAATCCCATCTCACGCAACCGGAATGGGCCGCCGCCTTTGCCAATGCCCGACCAGCGCGAACCGCACCTTACTGCCCGTCCGTGTGCGCGATTGCCAGCCTACCGGCTTGCTGGCCCAGATCATTTACATTGACCTCGTGGGCAAAACCGGCGCAGAGGCCCGCCCGCTATTGCTCGCCGGTCTCGACCGTGAACGCGAACGCTTGAGCCTGCCCGTTCGTTTCCCGGTGGACGAACTGATGCAACGGGTATTGCCAGCACCTGACTGACAAGGTTCGCACTGTGCGCATCTTCGGTGACGAAGCGCCGCGCCCGCTCAAGTCTTTGTCGAACTCTCGCTCAACGAGGAATACGAACGCCGTTCCCATCAGGCCGAGTTTCTGGGGCTGAAGGATAGCGAATTGCGCGAACTGGCGCGCGTCCCGGCACTGCTCGGCTTCGTCTTGCGGCGCTTGGTCGAAGCGGTTGACCGAAAACCGGTGTTGCGTGCCTTGGTGCGGCGGGCGGTGTTGTCGTGCTGAATGGTTGTCGCCGTTTGTGCTAAGCAGCGGCACGAAAGGAATACGAATTATGGTGACCGTCCAAGTTGAGCTGTCCAACGAATTGTTACAGGCTGCGCGCATTCAAGCGCACGAAAGGGTTGAAGCGACGGGCGCTCGAGTTGTTCGGCAGTCAGGTTTCATCCCAGCCTGGGTTGCCAGCGAAGCGCCTTTGCCGGCAACCCATCCCGTGGCCCGCTTTCCTTCCCAGGGCCATTGCATCTCTATGCGGTGAATCGCGGCAGGTCTTACAGCAGATCTTTGTCGAGATTGGCTTTGAGATGGGCGACGTAATTGGCCATCCCGTGATCGTTGAGGCCGTCCACACTCCAGTTCGCCGCGCGCACATCTTTGACCGCCGCCGTGATCAAGTTAAAGAAGCGTTCCATCGCCGTGCTTTCCGAATTCACCCGCCCGCTCTCGTCAAAATAAAGCAGCCGCCCGACGTGCCGGTACGTGGCCATCAGCAAACGCGGCACGGCGTCGTTGTTGTTGACGAACCGAAAAGTGCGCGCTTGCAACTCCTTGTCATACGCGTCAGAAAAATGGTGGTCGCCGACGCAAGGCGAACCGAAGGTATAAACGCCCATCGGCCAATGCATATTTTTGCTGGCGAATTGCACGCGCCGCGCCGCCAGCGTCGCCAGCGCCGCGCCCAGGCTGTGGCCGGTGTAAAAGATCGGCTGGCCGTTATCGCGGAACCGGCTGATGACTTGCACCAATTCATCAACGACCGGCGCGAGCGCGCGTTCAAACCCGCTGTGTACCCGGCCAATCGAATTCGGGCCGGCCACCGGCAGGAACTTGGCGTCGGTCAGCCAATCCAATTTATCCCGCGTGCCGCGAAAGGCGACAATGAGCGCCTCCTCGTTGCTGAACACGTATCCTTGGGTGTCTACGGGCGGGAAAATTACGCGTTTGTGGAAGTGGTGAATGCGGTCGGGCGCAAAGCCCCAGCCGCTGACACGCTCGTTAATTTGCGCGGGCTCGGCGTAGGCCAGTTGGGCGGCTTCGGCCAGCGTCAGCGCGTTTTGGGGACTGTAGGTTTCGTCTTTAGCATTGAACGCGAAGGTAGGCATAATGGTCTCCGATGCAAAAGTTGTGGGTTGTCTCGGTCAGCGAGCTGCCGAATTGATCTTGCTGTGCTGGGGCAATCTCGGCGCGGAGTCTAGCAACAGCCTTGGAGGATGTCGAATGAAAGCCTTGCAAACATTGAGCGGCGCGCTGTGCGCCGGTTTGATCGTGATGATGACCAGCGGAACGCAAACGCCAGTTTATGGACAAGCGGCCAAGTCGCCGCTCACAACGTCCCGCCAAATGATCGTCGTGACGACGCCGGATTGGAACGCCGTGCCTGGCAGCCTGCAACGGTACGAACGCCGCACCACCCGCAGCGCGTGGCAACGCGTCGGCGCAGCTATCCCCATCGTTGTCGGACGCAGCGGCCTGGCTTGGGGCGCGGGGTTGCACGGCGATCCGGTCACGCTGGCACAGGGCGCTGATCCGCTCAAGCAAGAAGGCGATGGTAAATCACCGGCGGGCGCGTTCCGCTTAAACGCGGCCTTTGGCTACGCGCCGAAAGGGCAGGCGGGCCGTTTGAAAATGCCTTACGTCGCGTCAACCGCGACGCTGCAATGTGTGGACGATGCGCAATCGGCCTACTACAACCGCGTTGTCGAGCGCGCCAGTCTCCGACAATCCAACCGGCAACCCGACTGGCAAAGCCACGAAGACATGCGGCGCAAGGACGAGTTGTATCGCTGGGGCGTCGTGGTCGAACACAACGCGGGCGGCGTCGGTCAAAGCAGTATGAAAGCCAAGCCCAAAGCCAAGGCAGGCAGAGGCTCGTGCATCTTCCTGCACATTTGGAGCGGCCCCAATTCCAGCACATCAGGCTGCACCGCGCTGGAGGCTGGGTTGATGGAAGAGGTGCTGCGCTGGCTGGATGTGCGGCAGCAGCCGGTGCTGGTGCAATTTCCAGTCAGTGAATATGCGCGCTTGAAAGCCGCGTGGCAGTTGCCGTAGGTGAAGAAAAGCAAACGGCAAAAGGGCGGCACCTCTCTTCCCATTTTTGCCTTTTGCCTTTTGCCTTTTGCTTTCAGGCTGCGTTGCCTGCCGCATGCCCGCTCGCCCACGCCCACTGAAAGTTATAGCCGCCCAGCCAGCCCGTCACATCCACGACTTCGCCGATGAAATACAAGCCGGACACGCGCCGCGCTTCCAGCGTTTGCGAAGACAGTTCATCCGTGTCCACACCGCCCGCCGTGACTTCGGCCTTGCGAAAGCCCGTGGTGCCGTTGGGCGTGAGCCGCCAGCGGTGGATGCGTTCGGCGATGTTTTGCAACTCCTTGTGCGAGTATTGCCGCAACGGCTTAGCCGCCACGTTGAGTTGCGCCCAGGCCTGCGCGAAACGTTGCGGCCAGTATTGGCCAAGCAAGGTCTTGAGTTCTTTCTGGCTGCCGCGTTCGGCGGCGAGCAAGGCCGCCGCGTCGCCATCGGGCAACAGATCAATGCTGATGGCCGCGCCGGGCTGCCAATACGAAGAGATTTGCAAAATGGCCGGGCCGCTCAAGCCCTGATGCGTGACCAGAATGTTTTCGCGGAACGAGTGATTGTTCAGGCTCACCAGCGCATCCACCGAAACGCCGCTCAACGGGCCGAGCACACGGCGGTCGTTTTCGCCCAGCGTGAAAGGCACCAGCGCCGGGCGCGTCGGCACGATCTTCAACCCAAACTGCCGCGCCACGCGATAGCCAAAATCCGTCGCGCCCATCTGCGGAATCGAAAGCCCGCCCGTCGCAATGACCAGCGCCGCGCTCTCAAACCGGCCTTGACTGGTGGTGATGATGAAGCGGTCAGATTGTTTGGCGACGGTTTCGACGCGGCAATGCGTGCGAATGGTCACGCCCGCGCGTTCGCCTTCGCACAACAGCATATCGACGATCTCTTGCGCCGCGCCGTCGCAAAACAACTGGCCCAGTTTCTTTTCGTGGTAGCGGATGCCGTGGCGTTCGACCAGTTCGATGAAATCGCGCGGCGTGTAGCGGGCCAGCGCCGATTTATGAAAGTTCGGATTGCGGCAGATGAAGTTTTCGGGCGCGGTATACAGGTTGGTGAAATTGCAGCGTCCGCCGCCGCTGATCAAAATCTTCTTGCCGACTTGCCCCGCATGTTCGATGAGCAGCACCTTGCGCCCGCGCCGCCCTGCCGTGAACGCGCAGAACAAACCCGCCGCGCCGCCGCCGATAATAATGATGTCAGGTTGCATATGTCCGGGTCAGTTTACCAAACGCCGCCGTGTAGCTTATCCTGCCCGCCTTAATTCAGCCGCAAAGAAGCACAAAAAACGCAAACCCTGTTGAAAACCTTTTGCGTCCTGTGCGCCTTTTTGCGGCGCATCTTTCATTCGAGGTTGATATGGCACTGATTGGAGCAAACGAACTCAAACGCAAAATGTTTATCACGGTCGAAGGCCAGCCTTACGCCGTGGTCGAGGTCTCTTTCGCTTCGCCCTCGGCGCGCGGCGCTTCGACGATGGTGCGCACGAAGCTGCGCAATCTGCTGACCGACAACGTGCTCGAAAAGTCGTTCAAGACGACCGAGAAATTCGAGGAAGCCGATGT
>JANOWX010000412.1:0-19102 GCA_031418175.1 Acidobacteriota bacterium
CCAATGCCGGTGAGCAAACCAGATAAGGCGCGCCGGTATCGAGAATTGCTGTGGTGTTCTGGCCCTCGATAATCACCGAGATGATTACCTTCGCAAAATCGCTGCCCGGTTCGTCGGAGTAGTCATAGGCGGTTGCGCCTGTGGCAAAAATAGCCTGATTGGCAAAGGTCAGTAGCATTAGTAGGCAATGGTCAGGAAATACTTTTTGAGATCGCCAAGCGTTTCGGCCAATTGTTTTGGTGAAGCTGCCGCGCCCATCAAACGGCCATCGTCCAATACCACCCATTGACCGCGATAACGCGCGCCGTGCTCTTTTAACCAGTGGCGATTGGCGTCCCAATCCTGCTGACTGGTTTGGCGCGCCGTAGTAATCACCTTGGGCGGCGCCAGCACATAGGCGAATCTCGCCAGTTCTTCGTGTTGTGGATGCGCTGCCGCGCCTTGATTGGCAAAGCGGCGCGCCAGCAACCCACGATCACTTGCCAACGCCAGGCGAATCAGTTGCACAAATTCATCTGCGGTCAGGGCGGCCTCATTCAGCGAACCCAGCGCGTGGGCAAAAGCTGCATTGTCTCCGGTCTCTGCTGCTGCTTCGAGCAAGCGAATGACGGCGGCATTGCCCTGCACACCGTTGGTGTATTGTGCTGCTGTGTCAGGCAAGGAAGCCGGGCTGCTTAGCGTGTCTGCCAAAGCTGTGGTTGCGCTCATTGTTTACCTCCGCGACGAATGCTGGTGCGGCCCGCCTGCCGAAGCCGCTAACGGTTGTTCAACCGCTGCAATGCTTCAGCAATGCGTTGCCGCGCCAAGTCTACTACAGCCTCCAGCAGCACGTCTTCCGACACGCGCGTGGCACGGTCATAAAACTCGACCTTGCCTTCCTTCATCTTTTTCCCGCCAATGCGAATCTGGAAGGGGAAGCCGACCAGGTCGGCGTCGTTCAGCTTCACGCCGGGCCGTTCGTCGCGGTCGTCGTAAATCGCATCCACGCCCGCCGCTTTCAGTTCGGTGTAGATGCGCTCGCCCGCCGCTTTCAGTTCGGCGTCCTTGACGTTGAGCGGCGTGACGGCAATTTCAAAGGGCGCAATCGTGATCGGGAATTGGATGCCCACTTCGTCGTGATGCAATTCAATCGCGGCGGCCAGGATGCGTTCGACGCCGATGCCGTAACTACCCATCACCAGCGGCACGGGTTTGCCATCGGCATTGAGCACCGTCGCCCCCATGGCTTTGCTGTACTTCAATCCGAGTTTGAAGATGTGACCGACTTCGAGCGCCTTGCCCAAGCGCAGCAGGCTTTTCACCTCGGAGGCACAATTCGGACAGCCTTCGCCTTCGGCCACGGTGCGCAGTTCGGCCCAGAGCGTGACGTTGATGTCGCGCGCGATATTCACATTGCGCAAGTGGTGATCGTCGTCGTTTGCGCCGGTGGTCATGTTCTGGCGTCCACGCAAGGCTTCGTCAGCGATGACCATGAGCTTGGTGTTTTTGAGCGTGCTCGTGACCGCGCCCAGGCTGCCCGCGTGCGCGCCCATTGCTTCGAAAATCTCTTCGGGGTGCGCGGGGCGAACGGCGCTGACTACCCAGCCGTCTTGGTTGAAGAGCTTGGCCGCCGCGTTGACGATCTTGGCGTCGCTGAGCGGATGGTCGCCGCGCAGCAACGCGAGGAAGAGCGTGTTCCGCGCTTCGCCTTTCGCGTTCTCGGCGACGGCGACATAGATCAGCGTCTTGACCTGCTTGTTCGCGGCGGCTCCGCCTTCAAACGTCACCAAATCATCAATCGTGCGCACGCCGGGCGTCGGGAATTTTTCAAGCGCCAGCGCCTCCGCGCCATCGTCCACCGCCGGAATGCGCGAGGTCGCTTTCTCGGTATTCGCCGCGTAACCGCACGCCGGACAACTTGCCACCAAGTCCTCGCCAGCGTTGGTGTAGACCATGAACTCATTCGACGCCGAACCGCCCATCGCGCCCGTGTCAGCGTCCACGATCACGTATTCCAGCCCGCAGCGGCTGTAGATTTTGCAGTACGCGCCGCGCTGGTCGTCGAACGCCTTGTCCAAGCCGGCGAAATCAATGTCGAAGGTGTAGGCGTCCTTCATCGTAAACTGGCGCACGCGCAGCAGGCCCGATTTGGGGCGCGGTTCGTCGCGGAACTTGGTTTGAATCTGATACCAGACCTGCGGCAGTTGCTTGTATGAACGCAGCTCTTTGCGCGCGATGTCGGTGAAGACTTCTTCGTGCGTCATGCCCAGGCAGTAATCGCTGCCCTTGCGGTCTTTGAGGCGGAACATGTTGTCGCCCATCACCGACCAGCGGCCCGATTCCTGCCAGATTTCCGCCGGGTGCAGGGCGGGCAAGAAGAATTCCTGCGCGCCGACGGCGTTCATTTCGTCGCGGATGATCTGGGTGATTTTCAGAATGGCGCGTTGCGCAAGCGGCAGGTAGCTGTAAATGCCCGCGCCCAATTGCCGGATCAGACCGGCGCGCAACAACAGTTTGTGACTGACGACTTCGGCATCAGCGGGTTCTTCGCGGAGTGTGGGAATGAAAAAGTTTGACCAACGCATAAGTAAAGTCCTAAAAGAAAGTCTGGAGAAGTCTAGGAAAGTCTCGCAAAGTCTGGCGGGCGACTTTTCGAGACTTCCCCAGACTTCTCCAGACTTCCCTAGACTTTCTCAGCGATTGCGACCAGCGAGATGCCGCACGGCGGGCCGATCAGCTTCTCTAATTTGAGCAGCGGCACCAGCCGGTTGGCGAGATCGGCCTGGTTTGGCGGGAGGTAATCGCGTTTGAGCACGCGCCCGTTGATAAACCACGGCAGCATGGCCGCCAGGCTAAAAAACTTCAGTTCCTTGACGCGGAAGCCGGCGCCTTGCAGCTTCTCTTTCAATTCGCGCTTTTCGTAGCGGCGGTAATGTCCGACCGCGCGATCGAATTCGCCGTACAAGAACTGATGCGACGGCACCAGCAGCGCCAGCTTGCCGCCCGGCGTCAGCACTTCGCGCATTTGCGCCAACGCGAACAGATCGTCTTCGATGTGTTCGAGCACGTTCAAACAGACGACCGTATCAAAGCCTTCCGCGACATATTCAGACGAGGCAGCCTTGTCCAAATCGAATTTGCCGACGCGCACATTCGGCTTGTCTGCAAACGCCGCTTCCAATTCGCGGCGGTAACTGGGCACGACATCGGTCGCCAGCACCGCGCGGCCACCCGCGCAAAGGAATTGCGTAATGTTGCCGGTGCCCGCGCCGACTTCCAGAATGCGGCGGCCCAAACCGGGCGCAATCTGTTCGTAGAGCCAGTGGTTATACTGATCCAAGTCGGCCAGTTGATTCAGCGTTTCTGTCAGCGTCAGACTTTCTTGCAAGGGAATTTACCTCCATTCACCAGACCATTCACCCACACCAAGCCAGCCAGTTGGGCTGCTCAAAAGAGCGGTGATGATGCTTGCGGGGCGGGGCGGATGTCAACCGGATATTTGGCCAGCGGCTGCGGCCAGCGCGCGTGAATTGCTTGTGCACTGGGCCGTTTCTATAATCGCGCCCAACGCCCAAGGCGTTTGGCTGAAACCCAATGAACCAAACCGAGACAACCCGTTTAACCCGCGCCGATTTCCCCGCAATGGCCGCGCTCGGCTTGCTGTTTGCGCTCATGCTGCTGGCGTCGTGGCAACGCTGGACGCAACCGCTGCTCGACCACGGGCGTGAGATGCATTTGCCCGCGCGCTTGCTGGCGGGCGGGCGGTTATACACGGATGTTCAGTTCCTGTACGGCCCGTTCGCGCCCTATTTCAACGCGCTGCTCTATCGGCTGTTCGGCGTGCATCTGGCCGTGCTGCACCTGAGCGGCGCGTTCTGTGCGGCGCTGATTTTGGGGATGATCTATTGGTTGTCGCGGCAATTGCTGGCAGTCTGGCCCGCCGCCGCGACGACAGGTTTGGTGCTGGTCGTGTGCGCGTTGAAATCCACGGCGAATTATGTCCAGCCGTATGCTTACGCGGCGCTGTACGGCCTGGTCTTTGCGCTGCTCTCGCTGCTGTGTGCGGTGCGGTTTGTGCAGACGCGGCGCGTGCATCAACTCGGCTGGGCGGGGCTGTGCGCGGGCTTGACCTTGCTGTGCAAGCCGGAGTTGGCGCTGCCAGCATTGGCGGCGGCAGGTGCGGCCTGGTTGCTCGAATGCCTGTGGCAACGGCGCGTGGCGTGGCGCGCAGGCGTTGTGTTGGTGCTGGCGATGACCGCACTGCCCGTGTTGGTTTACAGCGCGCTTTTGGCGCGCGTGCCGTGGCGCGTGCTGCTCAATGACAATCACGTGCTCTTTACCAACATGCCGCCGCAGTTGGTTTACTTCAACCGGCACATCAGCGGTCTGGCGCAATGGCCCGGCTCGTTGTGGTTCAGCCTGGCGGGACTGGGCGTGCTGGCCGTTTGGATTGGCGGCAGCGGCTTGCTCGGCGCGTTGTTGTCCAGACGTGTGGCTGGCTGGCAACCGTTGGCGCAACGTTGCGGCGTGTTGCTGGCGCTGGGCTTGCTCTGGCGCGCACTGGCGTTGCGCGTGTTGCACGTGCCAAGCGATGTGACGCCGTTCGCCGCCGCAGTGTTTGTCTTGCCGCTCTTGCTGGCCGTGCTGGTGTGGCGCGTTTGGCAGGAGCGCGCGGATTTCCCAATCGAACAGCGCGTGTTTCTGTTGTTGATCGTCTTTGCGCTCTTTGCCATTTTGCGGGCGCTGCTGAATGTGACGACGACCGGGCCGTATACGCCGTTCTTTTTGCCGGTGCTGTTGATTGTGTATTTGTATGTGTTGCTGTGCGCCGCGCCGTGGCAGTTGACCGCGAATGTGTTGCTGCGCCAGCGCGTGCAACAAACGGCGACGGTGTTGATTGCGTTGCTGATGGCCGGAATGGCCGTCAATTCGGCGCAGCGTTGGCGGCGCTTGAATACGTTCACCGTCAGCGCCGCGCGCGGCAGCTTTCGCACCGTGCCCGCCATCGGCCAGCCCTTGGCCGCAGCCATTCGTTATGTCGAACAGCACAGCGCGCCAGGAGAAACGGTGCTGACCTTGCCGCTTGCCACGACAATCAATTTTCTGGCCGAACGGCCTTACCCTTTGCGCGAAGAGATCGTGCATCCGGGTTTCCTGACGGGCGCAAAAGAACTGGACGCCATCGAACGTCTCAAGGCGCGCAACGTGCGGCTGATCTTGCTGGCGAATCTGGATACGTCGGAGTTCCGTGACCGCGCGTTCGGGCTGGATTACAACCAGCAACTCTGGCGCTGGATCGAAGCGCATTATCAATTGGCCGCGCGTTTCGATACGCCAGCGAGCCGTGGCGCGAAGCTGGGCGAGCAGCCGTTTTTCATTCTGGCGTATGAGCGGCGGCCATAAACCCGCAGCAGGTTGCAGCAACGTTTTCATTCGCTCAATTTGTGCCATGTTGGACCTAGCGCTTACCCCTCGTATTTGGTGAAGCCGTAGTAGGCGCCGTCAATGACTAGGCCGGCTTGTCTGCCTGCAAGACCTGCGCGGTCTCAGCCAGCGTGACGCCTGCTCATTCGCTCAACGTCCCGGCTCAGCTTTACAGCAACTCTATTGCAGCGTCCACCGCAACGTAAATTGATGCGCCTGTCCGCCCCGCTGCGCACTGTCGTCAATGCGCACGATGGCGGTGTAGCCGTTCGTTGCCGCCGGTTGTTGGACGATCTGGATGGTTCCGCGCCCGCTGGTTGCGAGCAGCTTTACCGCGACAGTTGCACGAGGAACGGGGGCGCTAAAAGAAGCGCGGCTGTCGCGCATGGCTGCGCCGCTCAGATGGCGCACGGCGGCGCTGCCACCGCCGATGACGATTTCGTCAAGGCCATCCACGACGCCGCTCCAGGCGACGGTGCCGGAACGCTGGCCCTCGGCCTCGGCCCTGCGCGGTCTGGTCTGTGGCCGTTCGGCTTCCAGGCGGCGGGCTTCTTCCTGTTGTTGCTGGCGGCGCGTGGCCTCTTCGGCTTCGCGTTGGCGTTGGGCTTCGGCTTCGCGTTGGCGTTGGGCCTCAGCTTCGCGTTGGCGTTGGGCCTCAGCTTCGCGATGGCGTTGGGCTTCGGCTTCGCGTTGCCGGGCGGCTTCCTGTTCGCGCTCTAGGCGTTCGGCTTCCTGTTGCCGCGCGTGTTGCGCTTCGGCTGCGGCCTGTTGATTGTTATTCGCTTCGGTTGGCGGCGCGGCAGGCGCGGCGTTGGCAGTGGGTGGCGGCGGATGCAAACTGGCTTCGGTGGGGGTCGGCGCGGGTTGCGCGGCCGGCGACGGCAGCAGGGATAGGTCTGGTTTGACGGCCAGCTTGTTGACGATCTGTTTGGCCCCGGCCAGCCAGCGCAAGACGTTGGTCGCGCCTTCCTTTTCGGGCTGGTGTTCGGCGCTGCCGTCGAGCGTAATCACGCCGTCTTTCACCGTGAGTTTATAGCGCGCAAACCCGTTGGGGTTGTAGGCGGCCAAGACCTTCTGCGCTTCTTCAAGCAAAACCTGATCGTCAATCGAGGGCGTGGGCGAAGCGTTTGAATCAAGCGCCGGGCTCGCATTGGGCAAGGCGAGCGCCGCCCCAGATTGCGCGGCAGATTGCGCGGCAGATTGCGGCCCGTTCAAGGCCAACGACGTGTCAGTCTTTTCGCGCGACCAGAGCAGATAGCCGATCACCAGCCCCAACCCCAGCAGCGCCAGGCCCACCAACAGCAGGATGATTTGCGCGCGGGTGAAGAGCGGAAAGCGCCGCACTTCATCGGGCGGCGACAGCATCACGGTGTTCGGTTGCGCTGGTTGAAGCTCTTCTTGCTGCAATGAGCGGCGGCGCAAATCATCGAGCGGGACGATGGTGGTCTTGGCGGGGCTGGGCGTTTGTTGCAAGGCGGGCGCGGGCGCAACGGCCTGTGCACGAGCCGCTGCGTGGGGCGACCGCAGCATCTCTGCTGGCGGATTGACGGCGGGTTTGGAAGCAGAGACGGCAACACGCTCCGCGCCACAACGCGGACAACTCGTCATAAACGGCCGCAGCGTAATGCCGCAGCCTGTGCATAAAACGGTGTCAGTTGCCATCAACTTCGTCCCTCATAGGACTTGCTGAAATGTGGAGCGGGTTCTTTACTCGCTCCCGCCAGTCGCTCTCGTGTGTGGAGCGGGTAAAGAACCCGCTCCACATTATTAGGCAATTGCGTAATCGCGCGTTTGATTGCTAGGCCGCCGCCGCCTGCCCTTTACGCAAATGCCGCGCGAAGAAGGCCAGCACCGACTGCCAGGCGTCCGCCGCATCTGCCGCGCTATAAACGTCAGGCCGCGTGTCGTTGAAGAAGGCGTGGTCGGCGCCGGCGTAAATCTTCACCTCGCCTTGTTTGCCGTATTGTTTGAGCGCCGTGTCCAGCTTGTTCATTTTCTCGACGGTGATCCATTGATCCTTTGCGCCGCCGATGAAAAGCACGGGGCAACTCAGCTTTGCCAGCACGCTCAAATCCTCGGGGATGCCATAAAACGGCGCGGCGGCTTCGACGGCGAAATGGCTGGCGGCGAGCAGCGTGTAAACGCCGCCCATGCAAAAACCCGTCACACCGACGGCCGTGACATTGGGTTGCGCGCGCAAATGGGCGATGGCCGTGCCCAGCTTGTCCAGCGCGACTTGCGGATCGAGGCCGCTCATCAAGGCGCCGGCTTCGGGCGCGTCCGTGGTGACTTTGCCGTCATACAAATCCACCGCCGCCACGATGTAGCCCGCGCGCGCGTAACGTTGCGCGATGTCTTCGATATGCGGGTTCAGGCCCCACCATTCGTGAATCAAAACCAAAGCGGGCGCGTTGCTGCTTTGCGCCGGTTGCGCCAGATAACCGTCCACTGACTGGCCAGCCGCCGTGAAGACGGCGCGGGCCGCCGAAATATCGTGTGCCATCTGCGTGACTCCTTACGTGAATTCAAGCTTGTACTGACTGCTTTGAGGATGGATGGCACTATAGCCAGAACCGCGCCGCGCGCGCAAGCAAGGCTGCCGCTCCGGCAACTTGCGTTCGCCGTTTGGCCCAACGCATAATGCCGCCCGCTGGGAACCGTAGAAGCAGACCGTAACGAAGCCAAATCAATCAAACGGCATTTCATCAACGAAGTTATTTATTTACGCGGTCGCCACGGACTGCACGGAAGAGCCCTGTCAGTAGCCCGACCGTGAGGGAGAGCAGACATCAAGTCACACGCACTTGGTACTGCCGGCTGCCCGCCCTCCTTCACAGCCGGGTCACTGACACACCGGAGTGGCCGTCTCGCCCCCTGATGACTCAACCTGGCCCGCGCCACCAAGTCAGGAATGGAAAAGAACTCTATGTCGAAGCTTCATTTCATCAAGATTTTGTTTTTGCTGAGCGCCGTTGCGCTCTTCGCCACACAAGCGGGCGCACTGCCCGATTACCTGAAACTTTACAACGCCGACCCGTTGGCCAAGGCTGAATTCAAAGGCAAGTGTTCCACCTGCCATCTCAATCCGGCGGGCGGCGGGGCGCGCAACGATTTCGGCAAAGCCTTTGCGCAAGCCGGTCATCAGTTCACCGCCGAATTGCGCCAACAATTCCCCGACCAATTTAACAGCGGGCAAGACACGCCGCCCGTCACCTTCACCAACGACAACGAAGCCGTCGTCGAGATCAACGGCAAACGTTATGCGATCAACACGCGCGCCAAGACGGTGAAGGAAGTCGGCGCCGAAACCAAGCCCGCCGTCATTGCCCAAACGCCCAAAGCCGAGCCGACGCCCGAACCGAAAAAGCGCGCGGATGTTTATGAGGCCGTGGACTTGCGCGTCGTCAACCTGCCGTCGGCGGTGGACATCCCGAAAGGCTCGCTCTGGACTGATTTCACGCACCGCTTCCCTTTTGGCGACCCGACTGACAAGGCCGGGCTGTTCGGCTTGGATAGCGTCGCGTTGCCTTCGTTCGGCGTGGTGTATGGCGTGACCGACCGCTTCCACATCGGTATGTACCGCTCACCCGGCGGACTGGGCCGTTCGATTCAGCTTTATGCCGGCACGCAGTTGTGGCAGGAATCGAAAGGCCATCCGCTGAGCTTGCAGGCGCGCTGGGGAGTCGAAGGGCGCGACAATTTTCAGCGCAACTTCTCCTCCAGTTTTGAATTCACCTTGGCGCGCAGCATCACGCGGCACGCACAGGTTTATTTCGTGCCGACGATCACGGTGGGCGACCGGCCCTACACCCTCAGTCCGACACGGGAAGAGAAAGGCGAGACCGCCGTGGCCTTGGGCGCCGGCGCAGCGGTCAACATCCGCCCCTCGGTCGCATTGATGGCCGAGGCCAATTACCGCGTCAACGAGGCGTCACGCTACGCCCCGGCGGGCAGCTTCACCGGCATTCATCGCCCGGTGGTCGGCTTTGCGATTCAGAAAGCCAGCGCCACGCGCCGCCACTCATTCACGCTGACGTTCACGAATGGCCCGGGCACAACTTTCTCGCAACGCTCGCAAACGCGCGGGCTGGTCGGCGCGGATGATTCGCTGCAAGGCTTCACGATCGGCTTCAACCTGTCGCGGCGGCTCTTCTGATTTGAGCCGCCGCAAAAAGGCACAAAAAACGCAAAACAGTTTTTTCGCTTTGCGTCTTCTGTGCTTTTTTGCGGCGGCTCATCTGCCAAGGCAAAACGCGGATGGCGTAGATGCAACGCCGCGGTCCGGATTTAAGCACCCCTGCGAAAAGTCCGTGCCGCTGCGTCGCATCCGCGTCATCCGCGTTTTGTTTGGCGCGTTTTGTTTGGCGCGTTTTGTTTCCAGTCACCGCTTGCTCACGCGCGCGGTACTGTCCCCGGCAATTACTGCCGTCGAATCGAAACGCCGCCATTCGTCGTGCGCACGCGAATCGGGGGGCCGCCGCCGCCGATGTCGGTGCTCAGTTCGCGGTCAATCTTGCCCTGCACCGTGACCGGGAAATCAAACGTCATCCCGCCGTTGACCGTGCCCGCTTCCAAATGCGCGGCGTAGCCTTCGGGCATGATGACTTTGACGCCGCCGTTGGTCGTGCGCACATCCAAGCCTTCGCCGTCCCAACGCTGCCCGTCCAACACGATGTTCGCGCCGCCGTTGGTGGTCGCGCCTTTCACGTTGCCAGCCACTTTCGCCAGACTGACGCCGCCGTTGGTCGTGTCGAATTGGATGTTGCCGCGCACCTCGCGCACGCTGATGCCGCCATTGTGCGCCTTGAGCGCCAGATCGGAACGGCGCGGCACGAAGACTTCAAAGCTGACCGCCCAGCCTTTGCGCCCCAGTGAAGACAGGCCGTTGCTGCGGATGTTGCCGCCGCCGGTTTCGACTTGTACCTGATCCGACAGCGCCTTTGCTTCGTCATCGGTGTTGGCCCACGTCTGCACTTGCGCGCGCACGAAGATGTCGGGGCGATCCCAACCCTTGACCGACACGCCGCCGTTGGTGCGGCCATCCACATTGATGACGCCGCTCGGCGCGACGGTGAATTCGCGCATCACGCAATGGTTGGCGCGGTCGTTATTCCAACGGCGGCTCTCATCGCAACTCAAGCCGCGTTCGTCTTTTTGCGCCCAGGCCGCGGTGCTGAACAGGCAGATGAGCGCGAGTGTTTTGAAAAGGTTCTTGGTCATGGTTTCTCTCTCCTGAAAACTGGTTGCTTGTTAGCGCTTGCCGTGCCGTGAGTGGCGCGGCTGGTGGGAAGGTTTCAAGACACGGCATTTTTTTCGACCGGAAATGGCGAAGCCTGTGGAGTGCGGCGGCTCGACGCCGCTTTGGTATACCCCTCGACCTGTCGAACAATGGCGGGCAAGGACGGCCACGGCGTCATTGGCGGCTGGTTTTGTTCGCTGCCAAAGGGCATACCAAAGCGGCGTCGAGCCGCCGCACTCCATAGGCTTCGCCAAGCCAATTTCCAGCACGACTCGCATGAGTCGATTTTTTTGGCCTGTGGTAAGATCGCCGCCGTCGTTTCCATCATCAATTCACCACAAGCTGGCCCTAACAAACTGGAAAGCTTGCGGGACTTCTTCATCAAGGCATCCGTTTATGACGAAACCGCTCACGCTCGGCGCGCTCAAAGCTTCCGGCTACCAATCGAATTCAGTCAAAGACGAAGTCCGCCGCAACCTGATGCGCCGGCTCAAACGCAATGAGCCGCTCTTCCCCGGCATCGTCGGGTACGAAGACACGGTCATCCCGCAAGTCGTCAACGCGCTGCTGGCGCGGCAAAACTTCATCCTGCTGGGACTGCGCGGCCAGGCCAAGAGCCGCATCCTGCGCGACCTGGTGTCCTTGCTCGATGACGAAATCCCCGTGCTGGCAGGCTCCGAAATCAATGACGACCCGCTCGCGCCGCTCTCGGCCTATGGCAAACAACTGCTCGCCGAACACGGCGACGACGCGCCCATCGCCTGGGTTGGCCGCGCCGCGCGCTACGTCGAAAAGCTCGCCACGCCCGACGTGACCATCGCCGACCTGATCGGCGACGTAGACCCCATCAAAGCCGCGCGCGGCGGCCATCTGCTTTCCGACGAATTGACGATCCATTACGGCCTGTTGCCGCGCGCCAATCGCGGCCTGTTTGCGATCAACGAACTGCCCGATCTGGCCGGCAAAATTCAGGTGGGCCTCTTCAACATCCTGCAGGAAGGCGACGTGCAGATCAAAGGCTACCCGATCCGGCTGCCGCTGGATGTACTGCTGGTCTTTTCGGCCAACCCGGAGGATTACACCGCGCGCGGCAAAATCATCACCCCGCTTAAAGACCGCATCGGCGCCGAGATTCAAACGCACTACCCCGCCACGCTCGCCCAAGGCATGGAAATCACGCAACAGGAAGCCTGGACGGAACGCCCAGCCAGCGACGAACCGTTGGAAATCAGCATCCCTTCCGCCGTGCGCGAGATTGTTGAGCAGGTGGCCTTTGTCGCGCGCGCCGACAAACGCATTGACGCGCGCTCCGGCGTCAGCCAGCGCCTGCCAATCTCCCTGCTGGAATGCGTCGTCTCGAACGCCGAACGCCGCGCGCTGTTGAATGGCGAAACGGTCGCGGCCCCGCGCCTGAGCGACGTTTACGCCGCGCTGCCCGCGATCACCGGCAAGCTGGAACTCGAATACGAAGGCGAACAAATCGGCGCCGAACGCATCGCCCGCGAACTCATCCGCAAAGCCTGCGGCGAAGTCTTCAGCGAACGTTACAGCGGGATTGACCTGCGCCAGGTGCTCGACCATTTCAACCACGGCCGCAGCCTGCTGATTCACGAACTGGCGAGCAACGCCGACGCGCTGGCGCAATTCGGCAAGGTCAAAGGCTTGCTCGACGCCGTGCGTAGCGGCTTGTTGGAAGACGAAGCGGACGGCACGCTGATCTGCGGTTGCGAACTGGTGCTGGAAGGGCTGCACGCGCAAAAGAAACTGGCGCGCAGCGAGACGCGCGGTGCGGCGAGTTATAGCCAGGTGGCGCAGGAGCGGCCGTCGAAGCGGCGCGAGCGGGATTTTGATGATTGGAGCGGGGGCAGATTGAACTAGAGGAGAAATATGACAGCCGAAATTTTGATAATGAACAAATCGGCAGTAGCGTTAGCCGCTGACAGCGCCGTGACCATAGGGCGAAAAAAAGTTTACAACACGGTAAACAAGCTATTTGCGCTCTCCAAGTATCATCCGCTTGGGAGTATGGTATACGGGAATGCAGAGTTCATGGGCATCCCCTGGGAATCAATAATCAAAGTCTACCGCGCACATTTGGGGCGAAAGAGCTTTACCACCCTACAACAGTATGCGGAGCATTTCATTGAGTTCCTTGACGGCAAAAGCAATTTAGTTCCGGCTGAAATACAATCGCAGACATTCCTGCGTTCAGTCGAAAGCTATTTGCTGGCGATAAAGAAAGACATTCAAGAAGAGGCCCATCAGCAAATCAAACTGAAAAAGCTCAAAAGGCAGAAAGTGCCGCAACTCGTCCAACAGATAATCACGCGCCATTTTGATGAATGGGAAAAGCATGCTCTGCTTACCCATCTTCCTGGCGAGTTCCAAGATCAGGTTCTTGAAAAGCACAGAAAAGAATTGGATGGCCTCATAAACAAGGTCTTTCAATCACTCCCGTTGGACGGCAAGGACAGAAAGCTGATTGACCAAATAAGCACCTCCATCTTTTGCCGGCAAAGGTTTCCACTAGATTATTCCGGGGTGGTCATTGCCGGCTTCGGCGATACTGAAGTGTTTCCTTCCGTCAAGTCTTACAAGGTCGATATTTTGCTGATGGATAGGCTCAAATACCTTCAAGAACGCCCTGAAGGCAGCCAAGTTTCCTTCAACAATCAGGCATCCATCATCCCATTTGCCCAGCAAGAGATGGTGCACCTCTTCATGGAAGGGGTTGATCCTCATTACCACGAGTTCCTGATTGGGCATCTGACGACACTTTTTCATGAATTGCCAGACGTGCTGATCCCTGATACAAGCTCAGATCAAGCGCAGGAAGCGAAAAAGATGATGGTTGATGCGAGCGACAAGATAAAGAATGTGCTCTTCAAGAAACTCGATGAATACAGAACCAAAAACAACATAGTACCAATCATCAGTACGGTTGCGTTTCTGCCAAAAGATGAGTTGGCCGCAATGGCTGAGTCGTTGGTGAACTTGACCTCTTTCAAGAGAAAGATCTCTATGGAGACCGAAACTGTGGGCGGGCCGATTGATGTCGCGGTGATTTCAAAAGGAGATGGCTTTGTCTGGATCAGGAGAAAGCACTATTTCAATCCAGACCTCAACCCACAGTTTTTCGCCAACTACAACAGAGAGGATAAAAATGACTAAGAGCAACAAGACAGTTAGAAAAAGAGCTAGCGAGACGTTCATTACGTCCATCGCCGAGTTCAATAAAATCTACTTCCCTAATCCCGCCGAAGATCAGGCAGACCTTGTGTTGGATCCTTTCAAGTTGGGTGAACAGACCGCGCGAAAGGCACTTGCAAGTCTGACAAAGGCAGTTGTCAAATCCCGCCGTAAATCCGCGAATTAAAGACTGTCGTTCGTGCAAAGTTGCTTAATCCAAGCAGGCTACTCCTTATGGCCTGCTTCTCTTGCTTTATGCGTTTTACCAAATACTCAAAATGGACAGGCGAAGATTGGGATGACCTCAACCTGCAAGAGTTGATGGACGCCCTCTCCGAATTTCTCTTGCAGAGCGGTTTTCAAGACCAGTTCCGCCGCCGTTCCAATCGCTGGCCCAACAGTGTGGATTGGGATGACGATGAGTTCGACAATTTCCGCGACCCGGAAGATGCGCTGCAAGCCTTGCGCGACGCCATCCGCGAGGCGTTGAAAAACTCCGGCCTGCTGGATCAGGAGCAGTACGACCAGCTTTTTGACGCGGACGGCAACGCGCGCGATGAGCGGTTGGAACAATTGATTGACCGGCTGATTCAGCGGCTGTTGCAGGAAGGCTACCTCAACGCGCAGGGTGACCAGGAAGCGCTGGACGGCATGTTCGGCGACGACGAGGCCAAGCGCGCCGAGTGGCGCAACCGGCAGCAACAGGGCGAGACGGGCAGTTTCAAGAAACCCAACATCAAGTTTGAAGTCACGCAGAAGGGCGTGGATTTTTTGGGCTACAAGACGCTCAAGCATTTGATGGCGAGCTTCGGCAAGTCTTCGTTCGGGCGGCACGACACGAAGTATCTGGCAACGGGCGTGGAGGCTTACGAGGCGTCGAAGCCATACGAGTTCGGCGATACGCTCAACCTGGATGTGACGGGAACGTTGTTGAATGCGATTGGCAGAGAAGGTTTAGGGGTGCCGCTGAACCTGGAGTACAAGGATTTGCTGGTGCATCAGTCGGAGTATCAGTCGTCGTGCGCGACGGTGGTGATGCTGGATTGCTCGCATTCGATGATCCTCTATGGCGAAGACCGCTTCACGCCGGCCAAGCGCGTGGCCCTGGCGCTGTCGCATCTGATCCGCACGCAGTATCCGGGCGATTCGCTGAAGCTGGTGTTGTTTCACGACGGCGCGGAGGAAGTGCCGCTCGCGCAACTCGCCAACGTGCAGGTCGGGCCGTATCACACCAACACTTGCGAAGGGCTGCGGCTGGCGCGGCGCTTGTTGCAGGCGCAACGCAAGGACATGCGCCAGATCATCATGATTACCGACGGCAAGCCTTCGGCGCTGTTTCTGGACGAGGACAATCCCTTCGGGCAACAGCGCGGCAAAAAATCAGAGACGCCCCACGTTTCAAGAAAGCTGTATAAAAATTCGATGGGCCTTGATCCGCTGATCATTGACGCGACGCTGGCCGAGGCCGCGCAATGCCGCCGCGCGGGCATCATCGTCAACACGTTCATGCTGACCAGCGATTATTACCTGGTCGAATTCGTCAAACGCCTGACCGAGATCGCGCCCGGCAAGGCCTACTTCACGACCAGCCTGCTTTTGGGCGTTTACGTGTTGATGGATTTCATCAAACGCAAAACGAGCCGCGTCAAATAATCACCTGGGTACGCACCGCTTCCAGCGTGCGGCCTCGGCAGCAGGCGGACGCAAACCGGCAGGCGAACCCTCCGGCATTAGTCGGTCTACGTTCGAGACCGCACGCTGGAAGCGATGCGTACCCAGGCCAAGTCAGATGGACGAAAGCAGTCAATGTTCAAATTTCTTTCCGTTCTCACACTTCTCCTGTTGGGCTGGCCCGCCCTGGCGCAAAGCATTGATCGCAACGATCCCGCCAAAGCCGAACAACAACTGCGCGAGATGCTGCGCACGGCGCCGGACACGGTGGCGCGCAACAATTACGACTATTTGCTGGCGCGGCTGTTGGATCAGCGGGGCGCTTTGGCCGAAGCCGCGCCGCTGTTTCAAAAGGTCGTCGCACGCAATTCGCCGCTCGCGGGCTATGCGCTCTGGCATCTGGCCGAGCTTGCGCGCGCGGGCGGCAGGCTGAATGAAGAACAGGCGGCGTTGCAGAAATTGACCGCGCAATTCCCCGATCATCTGTGGCGCGAGCGGGCGGTGCGGCGCTTGAGCGAGAGCTATTTTAGAAGCGGCAATTACCAGGCGGTGATCGCTACGTTGCGTTCACTAGGGCCGCGCCGCGATGTGTTGCCGCGCGTGGGCGAGGCGCAGGCGGCCTTGCGCCAAACCGCTGCCGCGCGCGTTTCGTTTGAAGCGGCGCTGGCGGGCGGTTCAGCCAATGGGAATAGCGACGACACGGCACTGCGGGCGATTGTGAATCTGGACAAGCTGGATGCGGCTGAGCGCAGGCTGCTCGGCGAAGCCGAACATTTGCGGCGCGCGCGCATTCTGCAATTCAATCGCTACTTTGCCGAGGCACGGCCGCATTGGCTGGCGGTGATAAACGGCTTTCCGCAAAGCAAGGCGCGCGCGGAGAGCCTGTTTCAACTGGGCCGCAATTACTTTCAGGAAAACAAATTCGCCGAGGCGCTGCCGTGGTACGAACGTGTGGGCGGCGAGTTCGCGCAAACCGAAGAGGGCGAGCAGGGTTTCTATTACGTCGGCCATTGCCATCAATTTTCCAACCAGCCGGACAAGGCGATTGCGCGTTACGAGGCCTATTTGCAGCGCTATCCGCAAGGCAAGTTTCTGGGCTACGCGCACCTGAACGCGATTGACACGTTGCGGTCTTCGCAGCAAGGAGGTGGGCGCGTGCAGGCGGCGTTGCAATGGGCGGCGCGCGCGCAGACCGAAACAGGCGAGGCGTATTTCGTGGTGACGGGTCTGTTCCAGCAAGCGAAGATTCGCATGGGCAAGGATGATTATGCGGGCGCGCTCAGCGACCTGACGGCGTTGCGCGCAAAGAACCTGAACGTGCATGGGCAGGTGGCGACGACCAATTTCGCCGAGGTCAGTTTTTTGCGCGCGTACTGTTTGGAGAAGCTGGGGCGCTTTGACGAGGCCGCGACGGAGTATCTGGCGCTGAACGAAGGGCGCACGAATGCTTTTGGCTATTACGGCCAGCGGGCGACGGCGCGGTTGCGGGCGCTGGCGGTGAACCTGCGCGCAAAGAATGTGATCGCGGTGCGGCGCGAGGGCTTCGTGACGCAGGCGCGGCAGGCGGCGGCGCAAGGTAACGCGGCGGTGGCAAAGGCGGCGGCCAATCAAGCGTTGCGGCTGGTCGAAGATGAAAAGACGCGGCAGGAACTCTTCGGCATGCTGCGCGCGGCCTATGCGCAGTTGCCAGGCTATCAGGCCCCCGCGTTGAATTTCGCGCCGGCTGGGCGCGCGGCCCCGTTGCCTGCGGGCGCGTCCGCCGCGACGGGCACGAGCCACGCGACGCTGGCGAATGAGTTGTTGTTCTTGGGCCTTTACGATGAAGGCGCGGCGGAATTGGCGGCGGCGCAAACCGCCAGCAGCAACACGGTGGCCTATTACTGCGCGCGCGGCGATTGCGTGAATTACACCTTCCGCGTGTTCGAACCGCTGCTGCGCAACCTGCCCGACGATTACCGGCTGGAATTGCTGCCGCGCGCCTTGGCCGAGGTGTTTTATCCTTTTCCCTTTCGCGGCGAATTGCAGCGGCACGCGGCGGCGCGTGGGGTTGACCCACGCTTCGTGCTCTCGATTGCGCGGCAGGAAAGCAGCTACAACACGCGGGTCAAGAGCGTGGCGGCGGCGCGCGGGATGCTGCAATTCATCGCGCCGACGGCCATTCAGATTGCGGCGCAGTTGGGGCTTGAGGATTTCGAGCAGGATGATCTTTACGAACCGGGGACGGCGATTCTGGTGGGCGCGCAATACATGAAAAATCTATTCGATCTATTCGGCACAGCGCAGGCGGCGGCGGCGGCCTACAACGGCAGCGAAGAATCGGTGGCGCGCTGGCTGGCGCGTGCCCAGAGCAAGGAGGTAGACCGCTTTGTGATCGAGGTGGCGAAGCGCGAGACGAAGGATTACGTCTTCAAGGTGATGAACAATTTGCAGGCGTATAAAACAATCTACGCGACTGAATCGAAATAGCGCATATAGGCCAACTTGCCTTACTTAAAAAGCGAGATGATGCCGTAAGTCGCCGCCGCAATCCCCGCCGCCGCCGGGATGGTGATGACCCAGGCCCAGACGATGCGGCCCGCCACGCCCCACTTCACCGCGGAGAGCCGCCGCGTCGAGCCTACGCCGACAATCGCGCCGGTGATCGTGTGCGTGGTCGAGACCGGCACGCCGAGCGCGGAAGCCAATAGAATCGCCAACCCCGCGCCTGTTTCGGCACAAGCGCCCCCGACGGGTTTGAGTTTGGTGATCTTCGTGCCCATTGTTTTGACGATGCGCCAGCCGCCCGAGAGCGTGCCCAAGCCAATGGCTGCGTGGGCGGATAAGACAATCCATAAAGGCGGTTCAACCGTGCCTTTTGCGATTAGCCCGCCAGTAATTAAGGTGGCCATCATAATGCCCATCGTCTTCTGCGCATCGTTCGCCCCGTGCGATAAGCTGAAGAGCGAGGCGGAGAAAAGCTGCAAAATCCGGAAGACCTTATCAACGCGTGAAGGGGCGAAGTTACGAAAGAGCCAGTGCACCAGCACCATCAAAAAGGTGCCGAAGATCAAGCCCAGTACCGGCGAAATGACGATAAACGAAAGCGTGCCCGGCCAGCCTTTCGGCCAAGTGGACAAATCCCAGTACAAAACGCCAAAACCGGCTTTGGTTACGGCTGCGCCCGCGTATCCGCCCACCAAGGCGTGCGAGGAACTGGTCGGCAAACCGAACCACCACGTAGTTAGATTCCAGGCAATCGCGCCGACCAGTCCAGCCAAAATCACCCATTGATCCACCATGTTGATGTTGATCAGCCCCTTGCCTATCGTCGAGGCGACGTGTGTGCCAACAAACATAAAGGCGATGAAATTGAAGAAAGCCGCCAGCGCTACGGCTTTGCCTGGCGAAAGCACGCGGGTCGAAACCACCGTCGCAATCGAATTGGCCGCGTCGTGAAAGCCGTTGGTGTAATCAAAGACCAGCGCCAACAAGATAATAAAGATGATGAGTACGTGAGCAGAATCCATGTAGACCTCTGGGGTAGACCTCTGGGGTAGACCTCTGGGGTAGACCTCTGGGGTAGACCTCTGGGGTAGACCTCTGGGGTAGACCTCTGGGGTA
>JANOWX010000413.1:0-3430 GCA_031418175.1 Acidobacteriota bacterium
GGCGAAGTGATCAGCGCCAGATACATCGTGCGCCCCTCGGCGGATTTACCCATCTCGACGACCTTCAGCCGGTCGGATTCGGCGTCCAGCTTTTTCAAATAGGCTTCGTATTGCGTGTAATTGGCGAGTTGGTAATCGTCGCCGATGTTAAAGCCGAAATGCTCTTTGGGCGAAGTGAGCTTGGCTTGGGCCAGGACGCTGCTGCTCGCCATTACCAGCGAAGCCAGCAAAAGGGTAAGCAAACAGAGTCCACGTCGGTTGATGTGCATGGGTGATCCTTTCGGTTGTTATGCGGTTGTGGTGATTTCGAAATGCGTGCAATTGCTGAGACGAATGATAAGGGCGGATGGTTACAACGGCAACTCGCAGGTTAGGAGGGCGTGAGCAGGAGCACTTCAAATGAACTCTTCCCGTAAAGCCGGAAGACGTAAAAGCCCGAATCAATGGTGAAGACTTTGTTCAGGCCTTGCAATTCCGCGAGCGTCACCAGTGACGCATCCGCAAAATCCATGGGGTTGTCGTGATACTGTTCCATCAGTTCGCTGATGCGGCGCAACTCGTCAGCCGCCGCCGCATGAACGCGGAGCGCGTCTTTGGCCAGCAGGCTTAGCAAGGCCTTTTGTCCAGGCCAGCCGCAACAATTCCCAATGAAGTAGAACGCTTCGGTAAGACACGGCCACGTGGTTAGCGGCGGTGTCTTGAATGAGCGAAAAGTGGCAACGGCATTTTGGTGTGTCGGGTCCGCCTTATCAATGAGTGCAATCAGCGGGCCTGCGTCAATGAGTACCATTTTGATCGGCATTTGCTGCGAGGTTATCGAGCGCTTCCGCGAGTGAGCGGTTTTGCGCGTCGCGCCCGTGTGGGAAATTGCGGCGCACCCATTCGTCAGGCATCAGTCCTTGTTGCTCCGCCGCTGTGCGCAGCGCTGTGGCGCGGGCGATTTCCTGGCGGTGCTTTTCGGCGAGGTGCGCGCCAAAGGCCGTGCGGCGCGGCTGTACGGCTGGCTCAAGGCCGGGCGCGTTGCTGTCCACCGCGCCGATGAGGTCGCTGGCTAGCTCATAAGGCGTGAGGGCCTGGGCCTCGCGTTCCTGGCCGTGTCCGTTCGTTAGTCCAAGTAAGCCGGCCAGATAGTCATTCACCGAAACACCGTTGGTGCTGGCCTGAGCGATGGCGGCTTGCAGAACCTCTGGTCGGATTATTTCATTTAGGCTTGTGTTCATAGCATTCACCGGCAGTTAGCATAAACCACTATTCATCCTGCGTCGCATAGCAGGTGATTTTTTCGGTCGTCCATCAAAGATTTGATCATTGACCTTTTGCCATCGTTTGCGCCAGTGAATCCGACGCTTTCTGGCGCGGCATGCTGATCACCGCTTGCACGCGCTGGCCCGTGCGCGAAACTTTCAGGTTGTTGATCAGCACCATCGCGGCGGGTTCGTCGGCTTTTTTGAGGCGGGCGAAAAGAATCGCGGCATTCGCCAGGTTGACGATGTTGGCGGCGGCCTGTTCGTTGGCGGTGAAGCCGACCACGCTCAATTCGGCGCGTTCGTCCACATTCAAGATCATGCTCAGCGAAGTGATTTCGTGCAGCGGCCCCAGTGCGCGGCTCTCGCTGACGGCGTCCAAAATTGCCAGCGCGGCCTTGTCAATTTCGGGCAGGCCCGAAGGGATGATGAGCTTGTAATTCGCCAGCGTGCCGTCAGGGCGGATGCTGCCAGACACGCCGACACGCAGTTTGCCTGCGGGCAGGACAAGCTTGCCTTCCTGCTTGGCGTCGTAAAGGCGTTGCACCTGCGCCTTGATCGGCGCCGTGTTGATCTTGCCGAAGCCGCCCGGATACTCCGATTTCGGCGTCGGCACGGGCGTGGGCGCCAGATTGGGTTGAGGATTGGCTTGCGCGATGGTTTGTGCTTTGGTTTCAGCTTCACGCTGGGCGGCGGCCTCTGCTTCTTTAGCCGCGGCTTTGGCTTCCTGTGCTTGCGCCTTGCGTTCGGCAGCCTCGCGTTTGGCGGCCAGCACTTGGCGGCGTGCTTCCAGGCGTTTGATTTCTGCGGGCGTGAGTTGTTTCTGCGAAGGGCGGAAGCCAGCGTAGCCGGTCGGATAGCTCAGGCGTTTGGTAAAGGTCACGAGGATGCGTTTGTCGAAATCCTCTTCAACGAATTCGATGCCTTGTAGGCTATAAACCAGCCGGAACAGCGGCACATACTTGACGAACACTACGCTAACGAAGTGAAAAAACAGCGAGAGACACAACGTTGCCATGAGTGCGCGCTTACGACTGGGTTGTTGAATCAAAGTAATCATCTTGCTCTGAAATACGCGGCCTCTGATGCCAGCGGGTGCAAGCAAGTTTGTCGTCCTCGCTCTGGGTGCTGATTATATTGGCCCAAGCCCGCAGCGCAAGCTAGTCGCTGGCTTATTCGCGCGGTCTGGCAACCAATTGAAGAACTGAGTTAGACTGCGTGCCGCTACCGGACGAATAAGCGCCCGGCCCGCGACCGCGAGGAAACAATCATGTCTGAAACATTGACCGAAACATTGACCGAAACTGGCTACCAGCCTGGGCCCGAAGTCCTGGCCAGCTTGAGCGACGACTATTATCAGCAAGTCGTGACGGAGGATGACGAACCCGTGGACAACCTCTTTTCTGAAAAGCAGCAGCGGCTGCTGGCACAAACGCTGTATGCGTCGTGGACGCCGCCGCCTGGCCGCAAACAAGTGAACGGCGAGCCGCGCCCCTTTCTGGCCGCCGCCAATGTGGGCGTTTTCTTTGCCAAAGCCCAACCGCCGCTGGTGCCCGATCTTTTCGTCAGCCTGGATGTGCGGCCCCATCAGGACTGGTATGCCAAAGAGCATCGTTCATACTTCGTCTGGGAATTCGGCAAAGTCCCGGATGTGGTCGTCGAAATTGTCTCGAACCGTGTGGGCGGCGAGGCTGACCGCAAGCTGGAGGGCTACGCAGAAATCGGCGTGCCCTATTACGTCGTCTATGACCCGCAACGCCACCTGAGCGAAACTGTCTTGCAAGTCTTCGCTTTGCGCGACGGCGTATACGAGGCGCAGGAACACCACGACCTGCCGCGTCTGGGGCTGCGCTTGACGTTGTGGGACGGCATCTTTGAAGACCACGTTGACACCTGGTTGCGCTGGTGCGATGCGCAAGGCCGCTTGTTACTGACCGGTGAAGAGCGCGCCGCCGAAGAAGTCTTGTCCCGGCAAGAGGCTGAAGCGCGCGCAGAAGATGAAGCCGAAGCACGGCGCAGGGCCGAAGCACGCGCAACGAATGAAGCCGAAGCACGGCGCACCGCCGAAGCACGCGTGGCTCGCTTGGCCGCCCAATTGCGCGAACTGGGGATTGAGCCCGAATAAGTTTGCGTGCTGCAAAAACAAAGCGGGCAAACCCGACATGGTTTTGCCCGCATTCTTTTAT
>JANOWX010000414.1:0-12168 GCA_031418175.1 Acidobacteriota bacterium
GCTGCTGTCCGTTTTCTCTCAAAGAACATAGTTGTCAGTGTACTGAGTACCCTGGCAATTGAGTCACTTGAGAGAAAGGGGCGGCACCACGTAGTAACGACCTTAGTCGTTGGGTGCTGCGGCAGGACTGAACGATTGAAATCGTTACTACGTGTTGCTGTCCGTTTTCTCTCAAAGAACATGGTTGTCAGTGTACTGAGTACCCTGGCAATTAAGTCGCTTGAGAGAAAGGGGACGGCACCACGTAGTAACGACTTTAGTCGTTGGGTGCGGCGGCCAGGACTGCCAAGGACTGAACGATTGAAATCGTTACTACGTGTTGCTGTCCGCTTTCTCTCAAAGAACATAGTTGTCAGTGTACTTAGGCCGGTTTGATCAGGTTGATGAAGCTTTCCATGGACTTCACCTTCTTGATGGTCTCGCTGTAAACCTTTGAACTGGTCAGCGCGGTCGCCGTTTGGCTGGCGAGCAGATCAAAGAGTTCCTTGTCGAGATCGCTCAACTTGCCTTTGTGTTGTTCGATCTCGTAAATGGTGATCAGGCCGATCACGCCGCGCCCTTCGATCTTGAGCGGAACGACGGCCAGCGGATCGCCGCTGACAACGTCATCCAGAAAGAGCGAGACGCCTTCGGTCAGGGCGTCGTGCACCATGCCTTCCGTGTGCTCCAACACGCCGTTGGGGAAGCGCCCCTTGATGCCCTCGCCGCCGATCAAGGCCAACGCGCCGGTTTTTTCGTTGTACAAGAAGATCGCGAAGACCGGCGCGGCCACCAGATTCCAGAGAATTTCCGAAGCGGTTTTGACGACCTCGGAAAAATCCAGCGTGGCATGCAGTTGGTTGGAGGCGATGTAAACATTGGAGAGCGCGGTGTTGTATTGCTCGACGTCCTCATAACGGCGGCGAAATTTCTTAGTGCGTTTTTCGAGTTCGGCGATTTGCGTATTCAGCAAATTCAACTCGGACTTGAGTTGTTCGTTCTCGATGCCGATGCGGCTGCTTTCGAACCGGTGCTCGGTTTCCAGCTTCTGCCGTTCGAGCAGCAGGTTCTGCACGCGCAGATGTTCGTTGTCGCGCATCAACTCGACCGCCAATTCGCGCGTGCGGCGGAAGAGATCGCGCAGGTCGGCCTGGGCGTGTTGGTTGCCTTCGCTGGTGCCGTTAATCAGTTCTTCGGAGCGGGCGAAGAGTTTGTTGATTTCAAGCGCGGGTATTGCAGCACTCATGGATGTTCCTCTTGGTGAGTCAGGTTAGGTTTTGGTTTAGCTTGCCGAACAAGCCTGACGCTTTGGCGACACTTGCGACGGCGCCAGACTCGGACGCCACGGAATTTGCGGCAGCGGCGGCGGTTGGATTTGCTACCGGGGATTGTCGTAGCAGTACGCATGAGCCAGCCGGGTTGGTCGCTTGGCAGTCCGTGTTCACGGTGCGTTTTGCCGCCCGGCGACAAGGCGCGTTTCACCAAGCTATTGCGCTTTTCGGCATTCCCGGCGCGATACTTAAGGCGGCTGTCTAAAAATCGCCAGCGGCCTGTTCGCGTTGCCGGTAAACATAGGCCAGCAATTCGGCGACGGCTCGGAAGAACTCCGGTGGAATGACGCCGCGCGCATCCACTTCGCGGTACAAGGCCCGGGCGAGCGGCGGGTTTTCGATCACCGGGACATTGTGCGCCTGGGCGATTTCCCTGATGCGCAGCGCCATCCAATCAGCGCCTTTTGCCACGACCATTGGGGCCGCCTGTGTCGCGCGGTCATATTTCAACGCCACGGCGAAGTGCGTCGGGTTGGTCACGATGACATCGGCGCGCGGCACTTCTTGGGCAACCTGGCGCATGGCCAGGGCGCGCGCGGCGCGGCGGCGTTGCCCCTTGACCAGCGGATCGCCTTCCTGCTGCTTGTATTCGTCCTTGATTTCCTGCTTGGTCATGCGCAGCGACTGTTCGTGTTTGTACCAGCCATAGCCGTAATCGAGCGCCGCCAGCACCAACAGTATCCCGCCCGCGCGCCAGCCCAGTTGCGACATCAAGGCACCCGTGCTTTTCAGCGTATCCGCCGCCGCCAGCCCCACCAGCGCCGCCGCGTTGGTGAAGGCCCGCGTGAACAAGCCGTAACACGCCAGGCTGATCCCGGCCAGCACCAGACATTGCTTGGACAGTTCCACCAGGCGGTCGAGCCCAAATACTTTTTTCCAGTTTTCCGCCGGATTGAAGCGCGCGGCGCGCGGCGTCAACGCTTCGGGCGTCAAGGTGAAACCGCCTTGCGCGAAATTGCCGGCCAGGCTGGCGAGCAGCAATGTGGCGGCGATGGGCAAGGTCAGCAACGCAAAATGACCGGCCGCATCCAGCAGCATCCCGTGCACGGCAGAGAGCGTGAGCGGCGCCGGCTTTTCAATCTGTTGCGCCACGCCCGCCAGCAAATGACCGCTGCGCGCCACAAAATCCGCGCCGGTCGCTTCGAGCACCGCCAGCGCCGCCAAAAAGCTGGCCGCCGCCGGTAACTCAGGCCGCCGCGCAAGCTGCCCTTTGCGCCGCGCATCCTCGCGGCGCTTGGGTGTCGCCTTTTCTGTTTTGTCGCTGGACATTCTTGAAAGTAGGCAGTAGGCAGTGAGCAGTAGCCGAAAAGTGTAATATCAGTACTACTGCCTACTGCCTACTGCCTACTGCCTACTCTTCTTTACATTGCCGCCAGCACGTGAGCCAAACTACCTTTGACCGCGCTCAACGCGCCGCGCACCGTGCCTGGCAGGAAGTAGAGCACCCCGCCCATCAGCCACAGGCCCGCGATGAATTTGACCGGGAAGCCGAGCAGCATCACTTGAAGTTGCGGGGCCGCGCGGCCAATCAACGCCAGCGCGAATTCGACGGCGAGCAACACGACGATGGCGGGGGCTGCCAACGCTACACCGACGGCGAGCGCGTCCGCCGATAGCCGCAGCAACAGGCGGGCCAGCGCGGGACTCATCTGAAAGCCGCCCGGCGCGACCGTGTCAAAACTGCCGACCGCCGCCGCGAGCACCCAGTGATGGCCATCGGCGGCGAGCATGACCATCAGGCCGAACATCTGCGCCAGCGTGCCTAGCGCCGTGGTTTGGGCGCGCGTGGACGGGTCAATGATGCTGCCGAGCGTGAGGCCCAGTTGCAGGCTCAACATCTGCGCCGCCAATTCGAGCGCGCTAAAGATCAGCCGTCCGGTAAAACCGAACACGCAACCGGTGGCGAGTTCCAGGATGATCACGACGCCAAAGCCCAGCAGGTCGTTGGGCGGCGTCGCCATGCGCGGGGCAATTGCCGGCGTCAGCGCCAACGCCAACACCAGCGCCAGCATGGCCCGAATGCGCGGGGCCGCGCCCTGATTGCCCCAAAACGGCGCAAACGTCACCAGCCCGCCGACACGCGCCAGCACGACACAAAATAGCAAGACTGGCCGCAACGGCAGAATGATCGGATCCATAACAACGGCGCAGCAAGCGCGGCATTCCTGGGAGCGCAGTCTTTCCAGCATTGGTTTCTACACAAGTATCCGCTTCTCCCGCTCCAGCGGAGCGCAATGTTTATAGAACCATTGCCAAATCAAGCTTAGCTCCGGAGGAGCGGCATATGTCCAGCGCAGATGCCGCTCCTCCGGAGCTAACGCCTATTTTTACTGGCGTTTCTATAAACATGCCGCTCCTCCGGAGCGAAAGACCACAGACTTGTGTAGAAACGATTGCTGGAAGGACTGCGCTCCCAAGTTAGGCCCAGGCTTCAATTTTTTCGCTACATCACGAAACGAATAAATTCGCTACTACAAGGGGCGGGTCTTTGGCGTCCGTGCGGCACAGACCGCCGCATAGGTCGCCCCCGGGGCGTTAGCCGCCAAGGGCAGACCAAGGTCTGTGCCGCACGCACGCCAAAGATTTTAAGGATTCGTAACAACGCTCATCTGATGTAGGGCGTGAAATCCGCCAGCAAGGTTGCCGTGAACGTCACCAGCACGCGCAACGCCCAGGGAAACATCAACAGAAAGACCAGAAAGATCGCCGCAACGCGCGGGGCGAACGAGAACGTTTGATCCTGTATCGAGGTCAACGTCTGGATCAGGCTCACCACCACGCCGACCGCAATGGCCGCGCCCAGCAAGGGCGCCGTGACCCACATCAGGGTTTCGAGCGCGCGTTGCATCAACGTCATGATGAGTGCGTCGGACATTTTTAGATTGCAGATTGCGGATTGCGGATTGCGGATCGGAATCTGCAATCCGCAATCTGCAATCTGCGATCAATAAACGCTGTTGATCAATGAGCCGATGATCAGATACCAGCCGTCCACCATCACGAACAGCAGCACCTTGAACGGCGTCGAGATCAGCACGGGCGGCAATTGCATCATGCCCATCGAGAGCACGACCGAAGAGACCGCCAGATCAATCACCAAAAACGGAATGAAGAGCACGAAGCCAATCTGAAACGCGGTCTTCAATTCGGAAATCATATAAGCCGGGATGAGCGCCAGCGTCGGCACGTCCTCTGGCACATGCGGACGCGGGCTGGCCGACAGCCGCAGGAACAGCGCCAGGTCGCGCTCGCGCGTGTGTTTGAGCATGTAGCCGCGCAACGGCACGAGCGCGCGTTCCAGCGCCTCCATCTGCGAGATTTGCCCGGCGCGCAACGGTTGCAGCGCTTCGGCATAAATGCGCCTGCCCACCGGGGCCATGACAAACATCGTAAGAAAGAGCGCCAGCCCCAACAGCACCTGGTTGTTGGGCGCTTCCTGAATGCCGAGCGCCTGCCGCAAGAAATGAAACACGACGATCAGCCGCGTAAAACACGTCATCGAAACCAGCACCGCCGGGATGAAACTGAGCAGCGTCAGCAGGACGATGATCTGCACCGGCAGCGTGGCTTCGATGTTTTGCGTCAAGTCCAGGCGCAAAGTTGGCGTAGGTTGCGCTTGTGCCGGAGCGGCTGCCGCCAGGGTCGTAACGCAAGTCAGCAAGAATGACAGCACCAGCAAACGCGGCCAGTGCGGCTGCAACACTACGGCAATGGCTTTGCAGTGGAGTTGTTGCCAAAGCGCATGGAGTTCAGGCTTCAGCCTGTCTTGGCAGGCGCGCACACAAGCTAAAGCCTGAACTCCATGCGCTTGTGCCCATTGTTGTGTTAGCCCTGTGCGGTAACTCATTACTTCGTCAACTAAGTTCTTTGCGAGAAAGCGGACAGCAACACGTAGTAACGATTTCAATCGTTCAGCTTTGGCAGCTCTGGCCGCAGCACAAAACGACTAAAGTCGTTACTACGTGTTGCCGTCCGCTTTCCCGCAAAGAACTTAGTTGTCAGTGTACTCATAGGCCATTGCCTGGTGGTGGCGCGGTGTTGTGCGCGCCGCTGTCTGCTTGTTGCTCTAGCCGTTCATTCGCCAGCGTCAATGCGCGCGCGAAGCCAGTGCGCTCGGTAGTGCGCGGTTGGTCTTCGGCCAACAGCTCCGCCACCGAACGCATGGGCGGCGTGTATGAAAGCGGTCTTTCGTCGTGCGCGGCCAGCAGCGTGATGGTTTGCGCGGTCGAGCCGAGCAGCAAGATGCGCTCGCCAAAGCGCACCGCCGAAAGCTGCCGCCGGTCGCCCAGTGCGAGCGTGCCAACAAGCGTCAATTCCACCGCGCTGTTGTCTGCGCCACCGAAGGGCGCGCCACCCAGGCGGCGCAAGCCCCACGCGGTCGCTGCGATCAAACCGACGATCAGTAACAACGCGCCGGTGGTGCGCAATAACAGCCCGCCGGCGCTGGGCGCAGTTTCAATTGCGCTTTCGGGCGGTTGGATCATGAAAGGGAGCCGCTCGTAATTTTCTTGTCGGGCCGGTTGCCCAACTGGTTGAGATGCTGGTTGGGCTTGCTGTGCGGGCGCGGGTTGCGCTGTGGCGTTGAGCAGGCAAACGCCGCAGGTCACGGCGATCAGCAAGCTGCTACTCATCCAATGGTGTCTCCAGCGCATCAGCGTTCCTCGGCGATAATTTCGTTGATGCGCACACCGGTGCGGTCTTCGATCATGATGATCTCGCCGCGCGCGATGCGTTTGCCGCCCGCCAGCAGGTCTACGCCTTCGCCGGTTGAGCGCGGCAGTTGGATAATGCTGCCTTGTTCCAGCGCCAGCACCGCTTCCGCCGTCAGTTTGGTGCGGCCCAACTCAACCGCGAGCGAGACGCTCAAATCCAGGTAATTGCTCCAGGCTTGAACCTCGGCCTGATTGGCGGCGCGGATGGCGTCTTCACTGGGCTTGAACATAGACAGCCTGGGTTAGAGCTGGACGATGAATTCGGTGATGTAAATTGCTTCGACCCGTGGTTCTTCAGAAGCCGCGCGGGCGGCGCGCAAGAGGTCTTTCCGCAATTTGGCCTTGCCCTCGGCGGTCAGCACTTCTTCGGAAGACTTGGTCGTCAGCACCGCGAGCATGGCGTTGCGCACCCGGGTGGTGAAAAGCGGATCGGGTTTTTCTTCGGCCTTGGCTTCTTCTTCGCCGCCGATGCCCAGACTGACGGTGAGGCGCAAGTAACGCGCTTCGCCCGCATCGGCCAGGTTGACGATGTAAGGCTGCAATTCGAGCACGTGCTTGACCTTGCTATCGTCGGGCAGCGAGAGGGCGGTTGATTTCGCTTTCTTGACCGGGGCTTCTTCATCGGCGCCAGCCGCAGCTTCCTCATCGGTGGCGGCTTCCTCGTCGCCCGCGGCCGCATGTTTTTTGCCCTTCTCGGCGCCGGCTTTCGCTGCGACCTTGCTTTTTTGCAAGTAGTAATAGGCGCCGCCGCCGCCGCCCGCCAGCACCACGACCGCAACGACGATGATGATGACCATCTTCTTCGACCCCTTGGCCCGAGCCGCACCTTGATTGCTTGAACTATCTACCGCCACTGAATCAGACATAAGACCTCCGCTTCCTTGCCAGTGCGAGTTGCGTGCCGCACTGCTGCCGGTTCGCGTATCAACACACGGCGAAGCAATTGAACGAGTTGCTGTGGTGACGGAGTCGAACCCTGGCCCGCAGCGTCGGTAAGCCGATAGCGGGGCATCGGTTTTCTGACACCTGGTGAAACAGGTGTGGAGCACGGAGCGGGTCTGCGCGTGTTCAGTTTGCTGAAGCGCCCCAGTGATCCGGCTGGTGAATGCGCGGCGCGCGCCGATGGCCCTCGCCAAGCACAAATCGTTAGGCGATTTTTCGCCCCCTATGCTAAGCTCGCGTGCGAATCGAATGACCTGAAATGCGCATCCTCCCTTGCTTCAAGTTGAGGCGTCTGAAAATCCCAATTGGTGCTGCTTACACTCCCTGAATTGTTTCGAGCACGTAGTATTTACTCGAACACGCGACGTTGCCTGTTTCTTGCTTAGCCCCGTGAGACTGCCTGGCGCAGTGAATTCGTTGGTTATCCCCATACCCCGTGCCAAAAACATGACTGTGCGCGCGAAAATGTGCCGATGCATCTCATAATTCTGAACCAGTTTTTCTATCCGGATCACTCGGCGACCAGTCAATTGATGACGGCGCTGGCCGAAGATTTAGTGCAACACGGCCTGCGGGTGACGGCCCTCGCCAGCCAGGGTTCATACAACGGCGGGCGGGCGTTTGCGCAATGCGCGGCGCACCACGGTGTGCAAATCGAACGCGTTTGGGCGACCAGTTTTGGCAAACAGAATTTATTGGGCCGGCTGACCGATTATTCGACGTTTTATCTGGGGGCGTGCTGGCGTTTGTTGCGGCTGCCGCGCCAGGCCGGCGAAGAAACCGTCGTGATGGCGCTGACGACGCCGCCCCTGATTGGCTTGGTAGCCTGGCTGGCCGGTCGTTGGCGCGGAATGCGCTTTATCGCCTTGCAAGAAGATATGTACCCCGATGTGGCCGTCGCACTCGGCGCGCTGCCCGCCAATAGCCTGGTCACGCGCTTGCTGGATTGGCTGACGCGGTTGATGTTGCGCCAGGCCGACCGCGTGATTGTCTTGAGCGATTGCATGCTCGAACGCGTGCTGGCCAAATTCGGTTCTGAACCCGAATCTGAAAGGCAAGCAACCGTGCGGTCACGCATTGACGTGATTCACAATTGGGCTGACGGGCAAGAGATTGCGCCGCTCGCGGGTGAAAAGGCGCGCTTTTGGCAAGAGCGCGGCTGGCCCGAACTGAGCGACAAACTGGTGATCCTGTTCAGCGGCAACCTGGGTTTGGTCAATGAATTTACGACCGTCCTGGAAGCGGCCCGCCAGTTGAATGCGCGTTCCGACATCGCCTTTGTCTTTATCGGCGAGGGCGCGCGCGGTGCCGAGATCACAGACTTTGCGCAGCGCCACCAACTCAACAACATCGTGTTGTTACCTTATCAACCGCGCACAGAGGTGCGCCGGTCTTTGAGCGCGGGCGATGTCTTGTTAATTACCTTGGGCGAAGGGCTGGCGGGGTTGAGCGTGCCGAGCAAAACCTATAGCAGCCTGGCGGCCGGGCGGCCGTTGCTGTTTGTCGGCGACCGGCGCAGCAGCACCGCCGCGCTGATCGAAGAGCATCAATGCGGCGCGGCCTTGGGCTGTGGCGAGAGTGCGGAATTGGCGCGAACGGTTGCCGCTTGGGCCGGCGCTCAGTCCAGGTTGGCCGAAATGGGCGTGCGGGCACGCCAGCTTTTTGAAAAGCAATTCGACCGGCCACACGCGGTGCAGGGCTATTTACGCAGCTTCGCCCTTTGTTTTTCACGCGTTCCGCACGGTACGGGCGCAACACTGACTGACTATCCCCCGCTCAAAACCGTCAACCTCAAAGACCCTGTCGTTTGAACCCTGGTATGTGAGTTTGACCTTGCCTCCCCAACATTCCAAACGGCCGGCCCCAGCGGTTGGGTTGCCGGTTGATAATTCTGGTGCTTTTGATTCAGCAGCTATTTGAGAAGTCCCGCGCTTTTTTCCGGACTCCTCGAATAAACGACGAACCCCATCCCTTCATCCACGCGAAGGTGCGCTATGAAATCATATTTCCTGCTCTTCACATTGCCTTTGTTGCTGACCCTGCTGGTGACGCCGCTGGTGCGGAAATTGGCGTTGAAATGGGGCGCGGTAGACGTGCCGGATAACGACCGGCGCATTCACAAACAAATCACGCCACGGCTGGGCGGGCTGGGCATTTTCTTTTCGTTTGCCTTAACGCTCGCTTTTGTGCCGTTGCTGAACAACCTCGTCAGCCAAGGCGTAGACCAACGCTGGCAGAGCCTGGAGGCGTTGTTGTTGCCGGCCGCGATCATTTTCCTGTTGGGCGTGTATGACGACTTTCACGGGTTGAATGCGGTGGTAAAAATCAGCGTGGAGGTGCTGGCCGCCGCCATCCTTTATGGACAAGGTTTTGGCATCAATGCGCTTTCGATTCCCTTTGGTGCGGCTTGGGAATTGCCCATGTGGCTGAGCTTTCCGCTGACGGCATTGTGGGTGGTGGGGATCACCAATGCCTTCAATTTGATTGATGGCATTGACGGTTTGGCGGCGGGCGCGGCGGTCTTTGCGATGTTGTCGCTGTTCATTACCTCGTTGTTGCAAGGGCATACCGAAATCTGTGTGGTCAGCCTGATCATTGCTGGCGCGGTCATGGGTTTTTTGCGCTACAACTTCAATCCGGCTTCGATCTTTTTGGGTGATTCGGGCAGTCTGTTCCTGGGCTTTATGTGCGCTTCGCTTTCGCTGGTCAGCGCGCAAAAAAGCTCGACGATTATCGCGGTCGCCATTCCGCTGGTTTCGTTTGGCTTGCCCATTGTCGAGGCGGGCCTTTCGCTGACGCGCCGCCTGGCCAGCGGCGCGCCGATCTTCCAGAGCGACCGCCGCCACATTCACCATATGTTGCTCGAGCGCGGGCTGAACCAGCGCCAGGTGGCGATTTTGTTGTATGCCGTGTGCGCCCTCTTCTCGCTCTTCGGCATAATGTTGCTCAACCCCGGCCGCAATAACATCGCGCTGGTGTTCGGCATCCTGGGGGTCTGCATAGTGCTCGGCGTGCAACATCTGCGTTACGAGGAATTCGGCGCGTTGGGCCATCAACTGCGGCGCGGCATGCGCATCCGCCACCGCGCGCTGGCCGTGGATTTGCAAATCCAACATGCGGCCGCCGAATTGCAGCGTGTTGCCAACTTCGACGAATTGTCCAATGCCTTGAATCAACTCTTCACCACCAGCGAATTTGATTGCGTGCTGCTGGAAGTGCACCACCGCCCGGCGCGCGCCGGTCTTGGCGCAGAGGCGGCGCACCCGCACGGTTTCAGCCACGGCGGCGTGAGCGCCTTGCATCAGCCCAGCCGTCACGCCCCCCAGCGGGTGGAATGGAGTTGGAACTGGCAGAGCGAAAAGATCGAATTGGCTGAAGTGCTCGCTTCGCCGCATTTCTGGTCGTTGCGCGTGCCGCTGGCCAGCGCCAAAGGGCAATCGCTGGGCGCCGTGACCTTCTTCCGCCACGTGATGGCGGGCGATCTGGCAGTAGACCTGACCAGGATTTGTGGCGGCTTGCGCGACGAACTGAGCGCGGCAATCGAACGGCTGGAAACCGTTGACCAACCCGAACTCGAACGCCAACCCTTGCGGGCCACCGCGGCGCAATTCTCTTTTTCGCGCAGTTAAACAGCGCGGCTAGTTCAAGCAGCGGCAAGCTAATTCGGTTGGCTTGCCGCTGTTTGTATTTTCAGGCATTCCACTCTGACAGAGTTTCAGCGAAAAGAAATGGAGCCGCAGATGAACGCAGAGACGCGCAGCTAGGTGAAATCCATTGTGAGAATCTGCGTCGCTCTGCGTTCATCTGCGGCTCCATTCTTTCTTTCCGTTCGAACCAGCCCCAGCCTTTTTTCTTCCTGCCGTGCGTGATTAAATCCCAACTCTGATACATTGGTTTACTGACGGTGTCTGAGAAATACATGCCTACTTCCACTTTGCCCGCCTGGGTACAACCCGAAAAGCTCTCCTTGGAAACGCGGCTTTTGCTGGCGGCCGCCCGCGTCGGCCCCGCCGAACTTAGCGGGGAGTGGGCCGCGGCGTTGCCTGTCATTCAGTGGGACAAGCTCTTGGCTGAAGCGCGGCGGCAGGGCGTCACGGCGCAGTTGTGTCATTGGCTGGAAGCGACAGGCGCCGCGCCCGCAGCAGTCTTGGCTGAGTTGCGGCAGTTGCGGCAAAACAATACGTTGCGCAATTTGCGGATGACTGGGGAACTCTGGGAAGTCATGCAATTGTTCAGCGCCAATGGAATTTCGGCCATTCCGTATAAAGGCCCGACCCTGGCGATGCTGGCCTATGACGATCTCGCCCGCCGCCAGTTCAGCGATCTGGATTTGCTGATTGGTGAGGAAGATTTGGTCGCGGCGGGCGAATTGCTGATCGCGCGCGGGTATCACCCGCTGGTTGATTTCGAAGCCGCCCACGATGCCACTTTCCGGCGCGTTCACAACGTGCTGGAGTTTACGCATGCGGGGAAAGGCTGCATGGTCGAAGTGCATTGGCGCTTGGCCGGAGTCTTGTTGCCCTTTTCCATGCAGGAAATCGGCCATCAATTAGTCGAGAGTTTCCCGGGCGGCAAACGCATCTTTACCTTTGCGCCAGAACCCTTGTTGGTTTACCTCTGCACGCATTCCGCCAAACATTGCTGGGCGCAACTAAACTGGGCCGCCGATTTGGCCAACCTGATCTATCGCCAGCCCGAATTGGATTGGTCAGCCATGTTTGCGCTCGCCGCGCGGCAACGCTGTGTTCGCGTCCTGCGCTTGGGGCTGTTGTTGGCGAGTGATCTGTTAGCAGCCCCATTGCCTGAGCCAATCCAACAACAAGTCCGCGCAGATGCCGTGGCGCGCAAGCTCGCGCAACGTGTGTTGGGTTGGTGGCAACTGCCCGCCAGCGCCGCGCCTGGCCCGGAAAACCGGATGTGGGAGCGCAACAAGCTTTTCTTTGCGATGCAAGACGACTGGCCGGGCCGCGTGATGTATGTTTACCGGCTGCTGACAACTCCCAATTTCGGAGACTGGCAATGGTTCAAATTGCCGCCGCAGTTGACGCCGCTTTACTTCCTGTTGCGTCCGCTCAGATTTCTCAGCAATCTATTCCGCTCACTATGGCAGCGCTAGCCGGCCAAGCAAACGCCACCGCAAAAACACCGGCTCATGCACAGAGCTTGTGCGTCGTGTCAGTAGCCCGACCGTGAGGGAGGGCAAG
>JANOWX010000415.1:0-5331 GCA_031418175.1 Acidobacteriota bacterium
TTCTTCAGGCGTTTGGGCTTGAAGTACCTGTGACCTGCAGAGTCTCCGGCGAAGGCCGCCGGGAAAGCCGGATGCGGGAAATCTGCACGTCCGGTTTGACGAGGGGGGAGGCGGAAACCCTCCCCTACTCTACTGTTGAAAGTCTCCCACCTGATTACCCACAAAATCCCTATTGAGCCAAAAATAAGAGACTCGCGCATTTGACCCCTGACGTGAGCGAGCGCAGCACAAGAGAAGCAACGGGAGTAAAAAGTGAAAGCAATACACCAGCGTCATTATTGCGGCCTATGCCTGGCCTTGTTCCTGGCCGTGGTTTCGTTTGCCACTGCAGCGCACGCGGCCTTTGCACAACAACAGCGAACGACCCGGCAGATTCGCGTGACCGTCGTGGATGATGCGGGCGCGGCTGTGCCCGAAGCCACAGTCCAATTCAAACGTAAGGGCGAAGTCGTCGGCGCCGTTGCCACCGATGCCAAGGGTGAAGTCGTCGCCAACAATTTCCCGCCCGGCAGTTACGAAATCACCGCCAGCAAGGACGGCTTCGAGGCCAAGAGTTACAAAGACGTTTTGCTGACGGATGAAATGTCGCCCGCCGTCAGGTTCGAGTTGAAGGTCAAAGCGCTCACCGAAAAGATGGAAATCAGTGCCAGCACCGCGCCGACCGCGCTGCCCGAACAGGCGGCGACAGCGGCGGCGGCGGAAGTGAGCGCCCAACAAGTGCGCTATTTGCCGAACAAGCCGACGCAGGTGACCGATGCCTTGCCGCTGCTGCCGGGCGTCTTTCGCACCTTCCAGGGCGAGATCAAGATTTCGGGCAGCGGCGAAAATCGCAGTGCCTTCATCGTCAATGCGCACGACGTGACCGACCCGGCGACAGGCCAGTTCGGGATGACCGTGCCGGTGGATAGCGTGCGCACGATCAGCGTTTATAAAACGCCCTACCTGGCGCAGTACGGCCGCTTCACCGCCGGCGTCGTTTCGGTCGAAACCAAACGCGGCGGTGAGAAGTGGAAATTCGAGTTGAACGATCCACTGCCGGAGTTTCGTTATCTGAACGGCCATCTGGCGGGTTTGCGCAGCGCCACGCCGCGCGTGGTCTTCAACGGGCCGCTCATCAAAAACAAGCTTTATCTTTCGGAAGGCACCGAATACCTGATCAAGAAATTCCCGGTGCAAACGCTCGAATATCCGAACAAAGAGACCAAGTCGGAATACGTCAACTCGTTCACGCAACTCGATTACATCGTCAATGATCTGCACCAAATCACGGGCACCTTTCATTTCGCGCCGCGCAAAGATCAATACGTCAACCTGGATTTTTTCAATCGCCGCCCGGTCACGCCGAACTGGAAAGGGCGCGATTACACCGGCACGTTGATTGACCGGTACACCATCGGCGCCAGCCTGCTCGAAAGCGGCGTTTCGGCCAAGAGCTTCACGATTGACGTGTGGGGGCAGGGGCGCGGCGAGATGAACATTGCGCCGGTCGGCAACACCGGCAATTATTTCAGCGAACAGAACCGCGCTGCCACGCGGGTCGAATGGACGGAGACGCTGGCGCTCGCGCCCATCAATGCCATGGGCGCGCACAATCTGAAATTCGGTTCGGTGCTCGCGCGCACGACCAACGACGGACAATTTTTCGCGCGGCCGGTCAACATCACGGATGCGCAAGGCCGCCGGTTGCGCCGCATCGAATTCAGCGGCGGGCAGCGTTTCGAACTGACTGACACCGAGGTGGGCGGTTATGGGCAGGATCACTGGAACCTGACACCGAAGCTTTCCTTCGACGCGGGCTTGCGGTTTGAACGGCAGAGCATTTCGGGCGTTTATCGCTTTGCGCCGCGCGTGGGGCTGGCGTGGACGCCGTTTGCCGATCAGAAAACGGTCGTGCGCATGGGCTTCGGCGTTTTTTATGATCGCGTGCCGCTCAGCGTTTACGCGTTTGACCGCTTTCCCGCGCAGGTGCAATCCCGCTACGACTTGAATGGCGCTTTGCTCGGCGCGCCGCTTCCGTATGCCAACCTGACGGGTGTCTCGGCGCAAACGGGCGCGAAGCTGATTGGCGGCAACAGCCGCGCGGGCAATTTCGCGCCGTCGAGCGCGACCTGGAGCGTCGAGGTCGAACACGCGCTTTCAGCCAAGCTGAAGCTGCGCGCCAATTATCTGAACAGCGCAGCGGAAGGCATCGTGACGGTGATCCCGCGCACGACGGCGGGGCAAGAGGCCTTGGTGCTCAACGGCAATGGCGCGGCGCGGTACCGCCAATTGGAACTGACCGCGCGCGTCACGCTGGGCGAAGGGCGGCATCAGTTCTTTCTGTCTTACGTCAACAGCCGCGCGCGTGGCGACGTGAACGAGTTCAACGGCTACATCGGCAATTACCCGTTCCCGGTTGTGCGGCAAAATCAGTACGCGCGGTCGAACGCCGATTTGCCGCACCGCTTTCTGGCCTGGGGCACGCTGAATTTGCCGCAGAAGATGCGCTTCGCGCCGATTGTCGAATACCGCAGCGGCTTGCCCTATTCGGCCACCAACGCGCAGCAGGATTTCGTCGGGCAGATCAATGCCTTGCGCTTCCCGCGCTTCCTTTCGCTTGATGCGCGTGTGACCAAGGATTTTCAGTTGACGCCGAAATACGGCTTCCGGCTGTCGTTGCGCGGCTTCAATCTGACGAATCATTTCAACGCGCTGGACGTGCATCGCAACCTGGGCGACCCGCGTAACGGCGTTTTCTTTGGCAATTACCAGCGGCGGTTCATGCTGGATTTCGATGTGCTGTTTTAGCCGCAAAAAGGCGCAAAAAACGCAAAACGGTTTGAGCGGAAAACACGCCGTGTCAGTAGCCCGACCGTGAGGGTGGGCAGGTTGCAGGCAGAGCCAATCGGTTTGACTGAACGCCTGCCCTCCCTCACGGTCGGGCTACTGACACCGCACAGGTGGTTCGTGCAAGAGCCTGATTTCTGTTGTGGCCTTTGCGCTTTTTGCGGCCAGTAAATGCCTGGCTGCCGCGCTTCGTTTTTGGCAAACGATAAAGTATGATGCGCCGCGTTAGACGAGTTGGCTCCCCAGCCGCAACGTGCGCGGCGACAGCGTTGAAAGACACTGAGCGCACCGAACCCACGAGCAGCATTTTTGCGCAGCGAGACTTACATCGAAAAACGTGTCAGGCTGAGTTTGATCCCCCGATCGGCGCAGCGTTGAGGAGACGAAGCAATGAACCAGGCTGGACAAAAAACCGCCCTCAGTCCGCATTACCTGAACCCCGATCTGAAAAGCCCGCTGGCCCAGGAATTCGAGGACAAGCTGACCGACTTGATCGTCGGCCAGGAGCGCGCCGTGCGCCGTTTGACCGGCTTGTATCAAATCTATTTGGCGGGTCTCTCGCATCCGGGCCGCCCCATCGGCACGATGATCTTTTTGGGGCCGACCGGTTCAGGCAAGACGCGCGTGGTCGAGGCCGCCGCGCAAGTGCTCTTTGGCGATTCGATGCTGGTCACCAAGATTGATTGCGCCGAGTTCCAGCACTCGCACGAGATCGCCAAACTGATCGGCTCGCCGCCCGGCTATTTGGGCCACCGCGAGACCTCGCCGATGCTGACGCAGGAAAATCTGGATCGTTCACACAACGAGACGCACAAACTTTCGCTGTTGCTGTTCGACGAGATCGAAAAGGCCAGCGATGCGCTCTGGCAACTGCTGCTCGGCATTCTGGACAAGGCGACGCTGACGCTGGGCGACAACCGGCGCGTGGATTTCTCGCGCACCATTGTGATTCTGACCTCCAACCTGGGCGCGCGTGAGATGAGCGAATTGATTTCGGGCGGCATCGGCTTCGCGCCCAAGTCCGGCGTGATTGACGCTGAAGTGGATCAGAAGATTTACCGCACCGCGGTCGAAGCCGCGCGCCGCAAATTCTCGCCGGAATTTATGAACCGCATTGACCGCGTGGTGGTCTTCCGCAGTCTGCGCGATGAACACTTGCGGCAGATTCTGGAAATCGAATTGCGCGCCGTGCAGCATCGCGTGATTGATGGCATCGGCACGAAATTCGTCTTCAAGTGCAGCGACGCCGCCAAACAGTTCCTGCTCGACGAAGGCATTGATTTCAAATACGGCGCGCGCCACCTGAAACGCGCGATCGAGCGCTTTCTGGTTTATGCGCTGTCGAACCTGATTGCGACCGACCAGGTGGCCTATGGCGATTTGCTGACCGTGGATTACTCGCCCGAAGTCGGCAAGCTGGTCTTTGCCAAAGAGCACGGCGGCGCGCTGGTAATGACCGAAGGCGGCGAGCGCGTGTTGTCTGAACACGCGGTGGCCACTTACGCTAGCGGCTCTTACGCGCTGGCCGTGCCTGAAGCGGCCGCCGCCCGGGCGCGTGTCAGAGATGAAGATTGAGTGATGGTTTTGAGCAAAAAGCAGGAAAGGGGCAAAGAGCAATCCAGTCTTTGTCCCTTTCTTGCTTTGTTGAGGAGCAGAAGATGAAACGACTGATCTTACAAATTACTTTTGCCTGTTTAACGGCTGGTGTTGCGCTGGCACAAGACCCGATGAAGCTCGCGCCTGACGCCTACAAACTTGAATTCGAGAATGCACACGTCAAAGTGCAACGCGTGCTTTACGCCGCGCACAGCAAATTGCCCGAACACGATCACACGGCGTTTGGCGCGGCGTATGTTTACTTGAACGACGCCGGGCCGGTGATCTTCAAACACATCGGCTTGAGTTATGGCGCCGTCACGCGCCCGGCGGTCAAAGCGGGCAGCTTCCGCCTGTACAAAGGGCTCAAGGAAACGCACGAAGTCGAAAACCCCGGCGAGACCGCCAGTGAGTTCCTGCGCGTCGAATTCAAAACTGAACCCGCCAAAGACGCCAACACGCTGCGCGGCAAATTCTTTCGCGTAGACACGCCCGCCGGCGAGAATTTCGAGCAGGTGCAATTCGAGAACGAACAGGTGCGCGTCACGCGGCTGGTCTGCGCGCCGGGCCAGCCGTGCGCAGTGCAGGCCCACGCGGCGCAACCCGTCTTGCTCGTCGCGCTCAAGACCGCCCAAGTCGCGCAGTCGAAAACCAAGTGGGCAAAACTGGAAGCAGGTAAGACGCGCTGGCTGGCGGCTGGCAAAGCGCAACAACTGGGCACGGTGAATGGCGCGGCAGCGGAATGGTTGCGCTTCGATTTCAAAACCCCGCCGCTGAAAAACACGGGCGCGGAGAAAGACAAACCGCACACGCATCAATAACGCAGCGAGCACAAGAGCATGGAGTTCAGGCTTCAGCCTGTGTGCGAGGTTTCAAACACAGGCTGAAGCCTGAAATCCATGCTCTTGT
>JANOWX010000416.1:0-8233 GCA_031418175.1 Acidobacteriota bacterium
TTCTTCAGGCGTTTGGGCTTGAAGTACCTGTGACCTGCAGAGTCTCCGGCGAAGGCCGCCGGGAAAGCCGGATGCGGGAAATCTGCACGTCCGGTTTGACGAGGGGGGAGGCGGAAACCCTCCCCTACTCTACTGTTGAAAAAAGCCTCTGAGTTCCTAACTTTCCAAGTCGTGCGGCCACACAGTTGAATCACAACCGTGTGGCCGGGCCTGACTGTCAACGGCGCGCTTTTTTCCTCTCACTCATGCAGGCGGAAAAAAGGCGCGCCAACTGCCACACCTTGCCAAGATTTTTTTTTAGCGAATTGAGGCGCGGCGCGAAAAATGAACCGGGTGCTGTACCAAGAGCGGTGGTGACTGGGTGTTACCGGAAAGTACGACCGCTTTTGCCCGGTCACTACCGCTCCCGGTACGGCCAGGCGCTAGCGGAAGGTCACACCGACGCGCACATTCAGGAAGTGCACCGCGTCGCTATCGAACACCGCAATGTTGTCGCGGAATTCGAGGCGCATACCCGTGCGGGTCTTAAACCAGTAATTGACTCCCGCGCCGAAATTGACGCCGTTGACATAGCCGTTGCGGAAAAAGCCGCTGTAGCCGCCCGTGATGAACGGCACCGTCTTGCCGCCCGATTTGAGAAAGTGATAGGAACCGTTGATTGAGAAAACGCCCAAGCCATCGCCGGGTGCTTCAAAGGGAAAGACGTAGCCGACCTCGCCGCCAATCCCTGCGCCGTTTTTGAAGACGCCTTCGCCGCCGCCCGCGATGTGCAATGTCGCTCCGCCGCCATTGGGCGCGGTGCCGCCCGGCCCGGCCAGCAAATAGCCATAGCTGTTGCCTTGCGCGGCCACGGCTGTGGTCAGTAAACAAACGAGGCCTGTGCCGAGTGCGAATGACAAAATGTGTTTGAACATAATTCCTCCAGTTTGAACTGCATAAAACAGGCCGTCAGTTTGTTGCTGCTGTGGGGCCTATCAGACTTGGCGGTGGCTGGCGCTCCGGTCAATTCCGCGTTCCGCAGAACAGGCGACTGGCCTTGCCAGCACCGTCACCGCCGTGAGAGCACGTTTTGTGCCAGCGAATGCAACCGGCAAGGATTTTGGTTCGGCTCTGTTGCGCGGCCAGCCTGTGACGAGTCAAGCAGGCTGGCCGCTGCGACCGTAGTGTTGCCGGGCGCGGCGCGTCAATCCGCGCTTTGCCTTCAAACAAGCAATCAAGACGACAAGCAGGCTAGGGGAGCACCGTGATGTGATAAGTAATATCCAGCGTGAAAAACCCTGGCGACCCAAAGGTTCCACCAAAGTTGATCGTGTGTTGTCCAACTGCGATAACGTTGTGCCAATGCGGCTGTTTCCTGTTGAGCATAGTTCCTCCTTTTATCTCCCCGCGCGGGGGGATCGAATGCGGTTGAATGATGAGCCGTCCAACTGCGACGGCGCGAATTGTGCTTTCACTCATGCAGGCGGAAAAGTGGGCGGAACCCTGACAGGCTTGGACGAAGATATTTTCCCTAAACAATTCGGCGCCGCTGCCAGCACCGGTTTTCAGGATCGCCGTCATACTTCTGCGCAGCATTTGGCGCAGCGCCTGCCAGCCAAAGCCATCATTCGTATGACAACGCCTTCACCGGACGCTGCTGGGCAGTGCACAGCGGCGTATCCAACGTTCCCCGGCTCCCCTACGCCAAGTCCAAGCAGCGCCGCCATCAACGCGAAACGGCCGCGTGAAATTTACCGGGGATATTTTGTAACTAACTACTCACCCCTGGGAGCGCAGTGCTTCCAGCCTGCGTGCTCGGCTGGAAGACGCTTTGGAAAACCGAGGTGTGCGTCGCCACGGCCCGCAGCCTGGAAGGACTGCGCTCCCAGGGCTGAGCAGTTACGATATTTTTTCGTTGCTGAAATTCGCGCGGTACGTTGATTGCCGGGCAGCGGGCTGGTGGTGCTGATCTACTACCCTCGCTACGTGGCCTGGGGGAATGTGCTCTATTCAAAACACGGTTTGGGTGAAAAGGCACAGGGCGATGAACGCTACGCGGGAAGTGACACAATTGCTGATTGCCTGGAGCGCGGGGGACGCAGCCGCGCTGGAACAACTCGCGCCGCTGGTGCAGGCCGAGTTGCAGCGCATCGCGCGGCATTATCTGCAAGCCGAACCGCCCGGCCATTTGCTGCAAACGACCGAATTGGTCAACGAAGCCTGGGTGCGGCTGATTGACTGGCACAATGTCAGTTGGCAAAACCGCGCGCATTTTTACAGCGTGGCCGCGCAGTTGATGCGGCGCGTGCTGGTGGACGAAGCGCGCGAACGCCAGGCGCAAAAACGTGGCGGCGCGGCCTTGTGCGTGTCGCTTTCCGCCGCCTTGGAAGTGCCCGATCCGCAGCACATCGAAATGCTGGCGCTGGACTTGGCGCTGCACGAACTGGCCGTGTTGGATGCGCGCAAATGTCATATCGTCGAATTACGTTTCTTCGGCGGCTTGAGCGTCGAGGAGACGGCGGAAGTGTTGCAACTCTCGCCGCGCACCGTGTGGCGCGAGTGGGCTTTTGCCCAAGCGTGGCTGTTTCGCCAATTGCGCAAGTAAGGCGGGTTGACTATGGCGGATGCGGCGCAAGTTGAACGGTTCCAGCGGCTCGCAGAACTCCTTCAAGCCTTCGCGGAGTTGGAAACGGCCTATCAGGCGCGCACCGAAGACTTGCTTTATCTCAAGGTCAAGCCGCAGTTAGACAGCCTGCGCGCCGACCCGCGCTTTGCGGACCTGCTCCGTAATTTGAACCTCAGACGTTGAGTTGGGTGGTAAATCCAAAAGCAAACCAAGCGGTGAAAGCACTCCAACTAATTCGCAATTGTGCGCGGTTTTGCCAGCAGGGTCAGGCTGACAATGGTTTCAAGATCGGTTGAATGCGTGTGAGGCGTAAGGCCATTACTTCCGCGTCGCCTTGCGCGGCGGCATGCCCGCAATCGTATTCAAATCGCGCCACAACAATTCGGCAAAGCGCGTCTCATTCACCTTGCCTTTGCGGCGCTGGCCCAGCGGTTTGAGCAGGTTCGACCAGCCCAGCGAGGGCGGCGTGGCGAGCGGCTCACCGGCAGTGGCCTGCAGCGCCGTGCGATAGAGTGCGTCGTGCGGGTTGATGTTCAAAGCGGCTTGGAATTGTTCACGCGCCTCGTTGGTGCGGTTGGCTTGCCAGTGCATCCAGCCCAGGCTGTATAGCGCGGCGTCAAAGCCCGGATCGAGGCGGACGGCTTTTTGCAGGTGTTTCAACGCTTGCTCTTCGCGGCCCTGTTCCCAATAGGCGCGCCCCACCAGGTAATGCATCTCCGGCGTCGGTTTGAGGGTGAGCGCGCGTTTGAGATGTAAGACGGCTTCTTCAAGCTTGCCGTGGTTGATGAGCAGGCGGCCCAGGCTGTAATGCGCGGCGAAGGAGTTTTCATCCAGCGCCAGCGCGTGTTGCAAATGCGTGCGCGCCGATTCGGCCTGGCCTTCGTCGCTGCTGAGCAAACCCAACAGTAACAGCGCGCCGAAATGCTTGCTGTGTTTCAGCAGCGCGCGTTGCAAATAGGAGGCGGCTTCGGCGGCTTTGCCCAGGTGAAAGTAGTATTCGCCGACGGTGTAACAGAGTTCGGCATTGAGTTCATCCAGCGCCAGCGCGCTTTCCAGCATACGCAAGCCGCGCCGCGTGCGGCCTTCGCTGATGAGCAGCGTGCCCTCTTCGACCAGGTCAATGAATTGTTCGCGCTGGTCGCGTTGCGCGCCGCGATAGGCGCCGATGATCAGGTCGCAACGTTCGTCCAGCCGTTCGCGTTCGGCGGTCTCTTCGTAATGGCGCGCCACGCGATTGCGCCAGCGGGTTTCCAATTCATCGGCATCCACCGCGCGCATCTCGGTCAAAATCTCGGTCAGCGATTCCAGCATCATGTGGTCATAAAAACTGCCGGTCGCCTGCTGTTGCGCCAGTTCGAGCAGTTGCTCAAAGCGTTCGTTGGCGCGCGTCAGAGCGCCTTCGAGCGCGCTGATGCGTTCGAGCAAATGCTCTTCGAGCGGGTTTTCAGGCCCTTCAAACAGCGCGCTGTCGAAGGTATGCGAGACGAGCAAGAGCCGCGTGCCGCAACCTTCGCAATAGTCGGCTTCGAGCGAGTTCGCCTTTTTACAGCGTTGGCAGAAAATCATAGTTAGGGGCTGGGGTTAGAGGCTAGGGACTAGGGGCTGAGGCGGATTCGCTCGCCTCTAGTCCCTAATCCCTAACCTCTAACCCCTCCTATATTATCGTTCGACTGCTAAGGCCACAGCATTGCCGCCACCGAGACATAAACTGGCGATGCCGCGTTTGACGTTGCGTTTTTGCATTTCGTACAGCAGCGTCACCAGCACGCGCGCGCCCGAAGCGCCGATGGGGTGGCCCAGCGCGACCGCGCCGCCGTTGACGTTGACGCGCGTGGGGTCGAGTTCGAGTTGTTGAATCAAGGCGACCGCTTGCGCAGCGAAGGCTTCGTTCAATTCAAACAGATCAACCTCGGCCAGCTTCCAACCGGCTTTTTGCGCGACCAGCTTGACCGCCTCAACCGGGGCCATCATCACCAGTTTGGGTTCGACGCCCGCGACGGCTTGGGCGACGATGCGGGCGAGGGGCGCGCGCTTTAATTTGTTCGCCATTTCAAGCGAAGTCACGACCAGCGCCGCCGCGCCGTCATTGATCGTCGAAGCGTTGCCTGCCGTGACGCTGCCGTCCTTACGGAACGCCGGTTTCAGTTTCGCCAATGATTCCAGCGTCGAATCGGCGCGCGGGCCTTCGTCGGTGTCGAAGATGACGGGAGCGCCTTTGCGCTGCGGGATTTCGACCGCGCAGATTTCGTCTTTGAACCTGCCCGCTTGAATGGCGGCGACGGCCTTGCGTTGCGAGTGGAAGGCGTATTCGTCCTGCTGTGCGCGCGTCACGCCGTAGCGTTCGCACACGACTTCGCCGGTCTCGCCCATGTGCCAGTTGTCAAAAGCGCACCAGAGACCGTCGTGCACCATCGAGTCCACGATTTCGCCATTGCCCATGCGGTAACCGTCGCGGCCTTTGGGCAGCAGGTACGGCGCATTGCTCATGGATTCCATGCCGCCCGCGACGATCAATTCGTTGTCGCCCAGCGCGATGGATTGCGCGGCCAGCATCACGGTTTTCAAGCCGGAGCCGCAGACTTTGTTGACCGTCATTGCGGCAACTTTGTCAGGGATGCCCGCTTGCAACGCCGCCTGGCGCGCGGGGTTTTGCCCCAGACCCGCTTGCAGCACGTTGCCCATCAGCACTTCGTCAACCTGCGCGTCGTCAAGGCCGGCGCGTTCGATGGCATGGCGGATGGCGCTGGCGCCGAGTTGGGGCGCGCTAAACGGTTTGAGCGCGCCTTGGAATTTGCCGATGGCCGTGCGCACGGCGCTGATGATGACGGCTTCTCTGATGGTGGTTGCCATAACTGCTGAACCTCTTTGCTGGTATGGAAGAATCGTGACGTATGCGAAGTAAGGGCGATTATAGCTGTCGAAAGAAGAGAGTCAATTCAGCGAGCCAACCAGCAGTCCATTTAGAAATGGACTGGAAATAACTCTTCCAAATAAACCACGGGGAACACGCGCGAGCACTGGGAAAACCAAAACAGGCTAATTGATTTTCCCCGTGTGCCCCGTGCCCCCGTGGTTTGGCAAGTGTGTTTGCGAGCCATTCGTTAAGCGAATGCCCGACGCGCGGTCACGCAAAAGGCCCGATTGACAAGCCTCACAGCGTGGTTTAGCGTTGGCCGCCTCGTTCCATCAATCATTCCTCTTGAAAAGATTTCTCGATGAGTAAACCAAAGAATCGCACTAAAAAAGCCGCCGAACAGGCTGCCCCGCAGTCGGTCACGTCGTCGGTCACGCCGTCGGTCACTCCATCGGGCACGCCGTCGGGCCGCCGGAACTTCCTGCTGCTGGGCGCGGGCGCATTGGGCGCAGTCGGCGCGGGCGCATTGGCCTATCAAGCCGGTTTCTTTAGCGAGAGCCCGCCCACGCCAGCGCCCAATCCGGCCACGAATGCTGCGGCCAATTTCAAGCTGTTGCCGCCCGTCAATCTGACCGCCGATTACGCCAATGCTTTGCGCGCGGCTGAAGAAATCACCAGTCATTATGCGCGCGAATTGCTGACGCCCTGGGCCGTGATTCACGCGGTGCGCGGCTTTGGGCGCGATTTCACGTTGCCAGATGGCACTAAGGATGGCACGAAGGCGGTGGAGCACCTGTGCGCCAAATATGCCGAAGAGCGCGAACTCAATGGCAAACGCTATGTGTGCTTTCAACGCACTGCCGAAGTTCACGAGAACAGCTTTCTGAAAACCTTTCTTGAAGCCGGCGTCAGCCCTGAACAAACGCTCCGTGTGGGCGCTAACCAATACACGCTGCGCGAGGCGGGCGAACACGCCAAGGCGCTCTTTCGTTGCGACCCCAGCGACCTGGCGCGCTATGACGCGAAGCTGTTGGAAGAGCATTTGCCGTGGGGCTTGATCGCGCTTTCGACGCTCGTGCCGCCCACGCCGGGCACGTGGACGAATGGTTACGGCGAGAAGATTGATTTGCATCAGGTGCTTGATCGCGCTTTGGCCGCTTACGAACAAATGTGCAGCGGGCTGCGCAATTCATTGGCGCAGGGCGAAATGGAAACGCTCGAATTCCGGCAGGCGATCAATAAACACAGTTGCTTTGGCTTGCATACGGTCTACGGCTTCTTTGCCTGTTACCGGCACGGCTACCGCCGCCACGGCATGCCCGCGCGCATCAAACACCTGCTCGATCTGACGGTCTATCGCATGGAAGGCGACGCCAAGGCGATTGACCGCGAAGCCGATGCCGCCAAAGCGATGGGCCCCGACGCGATCAAACGCATGGCCGTCAGCCAGGAAGGGAAAATCGTGACCAGCGGCAGCCCGCCGCCGCAAATACTGGAGGTCATGCGCTTGCGTTCGCAGGTCAAATTGCAGGGGCACATTTTGGAAGCCATCAATTACGGCTTGCTCAACCAACTGTTCACGCTGACGCCCGACCAGCAACCACGCGTCAAAGCGGGCGAGCAGGCGTTGTATGAAAGCCTGGTCAAATTGCGCGCATTCAACCTGGATGAGTTCCGCCGCTGGCATCCCAAGTTTGTCAGCGACCTGGTAATCGCCGTCGGTCACGCGGTGCGCGCGTTGAAACTGTTGACGCCGCATAATCCCGATCTGGCCGGGCAGGTGGCACAACGATGAAAACAGACTGGTTCAATCGAAATACACTTTGGCAGTGCGGTCTCAATGGCGGAGCGCTCTTGTTGTCCATGCTTTGCTTCGACCTAAGCGCATCAGCGCAAGCCAAACTCGCGCCGCTGCCTTTGTATGAACAATGCGCCAGCCTGACCAATGAGCCGAGCGAAACGTTGAAACGCGATCTGGCCGCGCTCAAAAGCCCCGATGCCGCCGCGCGCGCCGCCGCCGTCAAACAATTGAGCCAAGCCTGCCGCCAGCAAGCGGTCGAACCCTTGCTTGACCTCTTGCGCAGCGAAGACGTGCTGACACGCAACGCCGCCATCGAAACGCTGGGCCGTCTTGGTTCAAACGAAGCCATCGAACCCTTGCGCGATCTCACCGGCGATCCCGATTGGCGCGTGCGTTTGGCGCTGGTGCCCGCGCTCGCCTCATTCAAAGTGTTTCAGGCCAAGAACGCCGTGCTCAACAGCATTGTCAATCCGGCGGAGTTGGAGGTCGGCGATGAAGCGGATATGCGCGTGCGTTGCATCGCCATTCTGACGCTGAATCAATTGACTGATGTGACCTTCTCGCGCAAAGGCGTGCAATTTATGACTATCTTTTTGCGCAGCAACCGGCTCAACATCCGCGCCCTGGCCGAACAGACAATGTACGCGCTCAAAGACACGCGCAACGGCCCCAGTGAATTGATCGGCATTTTGAAACAGCACAACATGCCCGAAATGCGCCGCTGGGCTTGCGAATGGCTGGGCAAGCTCGGCCTCGAACGCGCGCGTCCGGCGCTGGCAGAAGCCGCCGCCAACGACAAGCATCCGGCGGTGAAAAACGCCGCTGCCGAGGCGTTGGTCAGGTTGAATGGCGCGAAGAAATAAACTTGGGAGTAGTGGGAGCAATGGGAGCACTAAATCGGAACAACCAAGTTTGCGACACTGGTAAAAATTGCGGCCCGGGCGGCCAGGTGTTTAGAGTTCAAGCTTTAGCT
>JANOWX010000417.1:0-11350 GCA_031418175.1 Acidobacteriota bacterium
CTGATTGACGACGCGGTGCGGCTGCGCTTGATCTCCGATGTGCCACTGGGGTTGTTTTTGAGCGGCGGCATTGACTCTTCGACGCTGGCGGCGGCAATGCAAGCAAATCGGCCGCCTGACACGATCAAATCGTTTAGCGCGGGGTTTCAGGAAAAGTCGTATAGCGAACTCGAGCAAGCACGCGCAGTCGCCGAGTTACTCAAACTCGATCACCGCGACCAAGTGGTGTTACCCGATGTGGCCCGGTTGTTACCGCACATTGCCTGGCACGCGGATGAACCGTTTGCCGATACTTCGATCATCCCGACTTATCTGCTGGCCGAATTTTGCCGGCGTTCGGTGACGGTTTGTTTGTCGGGTGACGGGGGTGACGAGTTATTTGCCGGTTATGAAACTTATGTGGCTGACAAGTTACATCACCTCAGCCGCTGGGTTCCCGGCTGGGTAACACGCGGCGTATTGGGCGCCGCGAACCGGTTTCTGCCGGTCAGCCACGATAAGGTAAGTTTCGATTACAAGTTACGGCAATTCCTGAGCGGACAAACCTTCGACGCAGCGCGCGCGCATTATCACTGGCGCACGATTTTTTCCGAAGCTGAGAAACAGCAGTTGTTACAACCCGAAGTGTGGGCGCAAGTGAGTAACTCAGACCCATTCGAGGTGTTCGCGCGCTTTCAGCAACAGGTCGCCGGTTGCCATTACCTGGATCAGGCGATGTATGTGGACATCAAGACCTGGCTGGTGGACGACATTCTGGTCAAGGTGGATCGCGCCACGATGGCACATGGATTGGAAGCGCGCGCCCCTTTACTGGATTACCGCATCGTCGAATTTGCCGCCGCGTTGCCAGTGGAATTGAAACTAAAAGGCTGGCAGAAAAAATACCTGCTCAAGTTGAGCCAACGTGAACGGCTGCCGCGCGCGGTGTTGCAACGCAAGAAGCGCGGCTTTAACGCGCCGGTTTCGCATTGGTTGAATTCGGCGCTGCGCGACCATTTTTTTGAGCTAAGCCTGGGCAGCCAGTGCGGCGCGGGCTTGTTCAATCCGGCCCGGATACGGACAATGTGGACCGAACACGAAAACAAAATATGTGATCACGGCTTGAAACTGTTCAATTTGATTAACCTGCAACTGTGGTGTCAGCAATATCGCGTGGCGCTGGCTTGAGTACAGGCTTATCATCACCGAAAACTCGCTCAAGGGAGAAACCGTTATGACCCGATCTGCTACCAAAACCAACCAAACCGGCGACCTTGTGGATTACATCGTCAATTACAAGCGCCCGGTGCCGAAAAACTTCGACAAGATCACGCTCGACTTCATCGAGAACGCCTTGCGCAACGCACGCTTCGAGATGGACGCGGTGCTCTTCCGTTCGGCCATGTCGCCGGTCATACGCGAACAGCACGACGGTTTCCCGATGATCACCACGCCGGATGGCCGCATGGTCGTGGGCCAGTTCGGCGCCTACATCGCCGGGTTCATCGGTAACTGGAAACGCGGCATCAATCCGGGCGACGTGTTTCTCATCAGCGACCCGTACAAATGCGGCGGCTCGATCTCGCATATCAACGACTGGCTGGTGCTGCTGCCGATCTTTTACAAAGGCGAACTGGTCAGTTGGGGTTCGCAATTCGGCCACACGATTGACATCGGCGGCCCGGTCTCCGGTTCGCTGCCCACCGACGCCACGACTGTTTTCGGCGAAGGCACGCGCATCCCGCCGGTCAAGCTGTTTGCCGAAGGCAAGCTGAACGAAGACCTGCTCGACACGATTCTGAATAACTCGCGCATGCCGACGATGAATTACTTCGACCTGATGGCCATCGTCGCGGCCTGCCGCACGGCGGAAAAGCGCGTCGTCGAGATGTGCGACCGCTTCGGCAAAGACGTGCTGCTGGATGCTTACGAAGCGCTGCTCGACCGCACCAACAAGGCGATGCGCGAACTTATCAAAATGTGCCTGCCCGAACAGCCGGTCTCGTTTGAGGATTACATTGACGATGACGGGCGCGGCAACGGCCCGTACAAGATGAAGCTGACGATGTGGCGCGAAGGCGAGCACGCCCATTTCGATTGGACAGGCACCGACCCGCAAGCGCCTGGGCCGATCAACTTTTACCTCAACGAAGAGATGTTCAAGATGTTCATCGGCGTTTATCTGATCATGGTCTTCGATCCGCAGATTCTGTTTAACGACGGCTTCTATCCGCTGCTGCACATCACCATGCCGAAGGGCACGCTGATTCAACCGAACTTCCCGGCAGCGCTGGGTTGCCGCACGCACGCGCTGACGCGGCTGTTCGACGTGCTGGGCGGCTGCCTGGGCGTGAATGCGCCGGAGCTTTCGACAGCGGCGGGGTACGGGACTTCGCCTTACTTGCTCTACAACGGCTACGACGAGAACGGCGAGTTCTTCCATTTGATGGAGATCACTTACGGCGGCATTCCTGGCCGCCCGATTGGCGACGGGATGGATGCGCATTCGTGGTGGCCGCTGTTCGAGAACATCCCGACCGAGTATCTGGAAAGTTATTACCCGCTGACGGTGCTGGAATACGGTTCGCTGATGGACAGCGGCGGCGCGGGCTTTCATCGCGGCGGCAACGCGGTGCGCAAGGTTTATCGCTTCGACGTGGACGGCGAGATCGCCATTCACGACGACCGCGACCGTTCGCAACCCTGGGGCATTTTGGGCGGCTGGCCGGGTGCCTTCTCGACCAAGGAATTGATCCGCGCCGACGGCACGCGCGCGCAACTGCCGTCGAAGATTTCGCAAGTCCCGGTCAAAAAAGGCGACGTGCTGGTCTATCACACGGCGGGTGGCGGCGGCTGGAAAGACGCGCTGGAACGCTCCATCGAAACCGTGCGCAAGGATGTCATTCGCGGCCTGGTCTCGTATGAAAAGGCCGCGCGCGATTACGGCGTGATTGTTGACCGCGCCACGCAACAGGTGGATGAAGCGGCGACCGAACGGCAACGCACCACGATTCGCGCCAGTCGTCCGCCGATTGAGACGTTCACCTTCGGCCCGACGCCGGCGGCCATTGGCGTGATGAAGGCCGCGCCAGTCGCGGAAGCGAAGCCGAAAGCGTACGCGACGGCGGCGGATTGAGTAACATGGGAATGCCTGGAACAGCGGTTGGTAATTTCAACGTCGCTGGCCGCGCACTCAAACGAAACTGCAAGAGGGACTCGGTTATGGTCGAAGTCAACGTACAACAAGCGAAAGCGCAATTCTCAAAACTGCTGGCGCGGGTCGCGGCAGGGGAAGAGGTAGTCATCGCGCAGTCCGGCCAGCCGGTGGCGCGCTTGACGGCCGTTAAGCCGCTGTTGAAAACCCGCCCGCTGGGTCAGGATCGCGGCCTGTTCACGGTACCGGAAGATTTCAATGCGCCGCTGCCGGCCGACCTGCTGGCTGGCTTCGAGGGCAGAGGCGCGGAACCTGAGCGATGAAAATCCTGCTGGATACGGAATGCTGGTTGTGGAGCTTGACGGAACCGGAAAAGCTGAGCCAGCCGGCGCAATTGCTGTTGGCTGATCCGAACAACACGCTCTACTTATCGGCGGCAAGTTCGTGGGAGATTGCCATCAAATACGCGCTCGGCAAATTGCCGCTGGCGCAACCGCCCGAACTCTATGTGCCCAGCCGTATGCAGACGCAAGGCATCACCGCCTTGACCATTGAACACACGCACACGCGCTGCACGTGGCGACGCTGCCGCGCCATCACGGCGATCCCTTTGATCGCTTGTTGATCGCGCAAGCGCAAATTGAAGACTTGCCGATTCTGACCGCCGATGCGCTGTTCAAGAAATACGAGGTTAAACTCATCTGGGGCGGGCGCCGCAAGGCACGCCGTAGGTAGGTAATCAACACTCATTTACGCGGAAGAACAATGTCCGACACCCTAGACTTTTACAAAAGCCGCGGCTTCGCCCAGCGCATCGGCTTCGGCGCGCGCCCGGCGCTGCTCATCATTGACTTCATCAAAGGCTTCTCTGATCTCAACTCGCCGCTCGCCGCCAACCTGGACAAAGAAATCGCCGCGACGAAAAAAGTGTTGAATGCCGCGCGCAAGCTGAAACTGCCGATTGCTTTCACGACGGTGGAATATGACGCGGGCTTCCGCGACGCGGGTGTGTTCATCAAGAAAGTCCCGTCATTGGCTGTGCTGAAAAAAGGCTCCGCCTGGGTCGAAGTGGATGAGCGGTTGCGGCCGCGTGCCAACGAACACGTGCTGGTCAAAAAATACGCCAGCGCCTTTTTCGGCACGTCGCTGGCTTCGACGTTGACGGCGGCGGGCGTGGATACGCTGTTGATCGCGGGGTGCACGACTTCAGGGTGCGTGCGCGCGTCGGCGGTGGATGGCTGTCAACACGGCTTCCGCACGATTGTGGTCGAGGAATGCGTGGGCGACCGGGCGCACGCGCCGCACGTGGCGAACCTGTTCGACATCAATGCGAAGTATGGCGATGTGGTTTCGCTGGCGGAAACATTGGCGTATCTGAAGACGGTGGCGGCATGACGCAAGCTGTGATTGAAACTGAACGATTGCGGTTGCGCGCCATCACGCAGGACGACTTCGCCGACCTGTTCGCCATTTGGTCGGATGCCGAGACGATGCGCTTTTATCCGAATACGCTGGATGAACAAGCTATGCGCGCCTGGATCGAACGCAATCTGAAACGCTACGCAGAGTACGGCCACGGCCTGTGGGCGGTGATTCGCCAGGCCGATCAGCAATTCGTCGGCGATTGCGGTTTGGTTGTGCAAGACGTAGAAGGCGTGGCGGAACTTGAGGCCGGCTATCAGTTCAACAAACAGTTTTGGGGTAACGGCTATGCGACCGAAGCGGCGCGCGGGTGTATGGATTTTGCGCGTGATGAGTTGGGCCGTGAGCGCATTATCTCGATGATCCGGCCTGAAAACCTGCCGTCGCGCCGCGTGGCCGAACGCAATGGTTTGCAGATCGAAAAGAAAGTTTTCTGGCGCGGCTTCGATCATTACGTTTACGCCGCCGCACTGAAATAACACGATGAATGACATGCAAGAAAACACGCCGCCGCGTCCACTGGAAGGCGTGCGCATTTTGGAAATGGGCCAATTGCTGGCCGGGCCGTTCGCCGCCGTGCTGCTGGCCTGGTTCGGCGCTGAGGTCATCAAGATCGAACCGCCGGGCGTGGGCGACCCGCTGCGCAAGTGGCGCAAGGTGCACAACGGCACGGCGCTCTGGTGGTACATTCTGGGGCGCAACAAGAAATGCGTCACGCTCAATCTGAAGGACCCGCGCGGTCATGACATCGTGCGCAAGCTGGTCGAACGCGCCGATGTCGTGCTCGAAAACTTCAAGCCGGGCACACTCGAAAAATGGGGACTGGGTTATGAGAGGCTCAAAGCCATCAATCCGAAATTGATTATGGCGCGCGTGTCGGGCTACGGGCAGACCGGGCCGTATGCAGCCAAGCCGGGTTACGCCAACGTCGCCGAAGGCTTCAGCGGCATGCGCTATGTCACGGGCTACCCCGACCGTCCACCCGCGCGACCGAATTTGAGTATGGGCGACACACTGGCCGGCTTGCACGCGGCGCTGGGCATTATGATGGCGCTCTACAATCGGGATGCCGGGAAAGGTACAGGGCAGGGGCAGATGGTGGACGTGGCGATTTATGAAGCCTGTTTCAACATGATGGAATCGCTGATCCCCGAATACGACAAGCTCGACGAAATCCGCGAACGGCAAGGCTCCAAACTCAGCGGCATCGTGCCGACGGGCACCTATCCGACCAACGACGGCAAATACATCATCATCGGCGGCAACGGCGATTCGATTTATAAACGCCTGATGACGGCGGCGGGGCGCGCGGATTTGGCCAACGATCCGCACCTGGCGCACAACGAAGGGCGCGTGGCGCAAGAGCCGCTGATTGATGCCGCGCTGGAAGAATGGACGCGCAATCACAGCTACGACGAATTGATCGCGGCGCTCGAAGCGGCCGACGTGCCGAGCGGGCCGATTTACAACGCCGCCGACATCGTCAACGATCCGCATTACCAGGCGCGCGGCATGTTCGAGGACGTGGACATCGGCGGCGGCGAGACGGTCAAGCTGCCGACCTTTGTGCCGAAGCTGAGCGCGACGCCGGGCGGGACGAATTGGATTGGGCCGGCGTTGGGCGCGCACAATCAGGAAGTGTACGGTGAGTTGTTAGGACTGAGCGCGGATGAGATCGCGCAATTGCAGGCGGACGGTGTAATCTAGCGGCAAGGAGTAACGACAATGCTTGAACTGGAACGCATTATCACCATCGAACCCGGCAAACGCGGCGGCAAACCGTGCATACGCGGCATGCGCATTACAGTCGCGGATGTGCTCGGCTGGCTCGCGTCGGGGATGACACAGCAACAAATCGTGGATGATTTCCCAGAATTGACTGAGCAGGATATTCAAGCCTGTCTGCAATTCGCGGCTCAACGCGAACGCCAAACTGTTTACGCTTGATCGGCAATGAAACTGTTGCTGGATCAAAACCTTTCCTACAAGTTGCTAAAACAGCTTGGGCCTTATTTCCCCGCTTCGGAGCACGTTCGTTTGCTGGGCATGGCTGAACGTGACGATCGCTTGATCTGGCAATACGCCAAAAACAATGGCTATGTGATTGTCACGCAGGATGCCGATTTCGAATTGCTCTCCCAACTTCGCGGGTTCCCGCCCAAAGTGGTCTGGCTGCGTTGCGGAAACACGGCCTCAGCCAATATCCTGCACTTGCTAATCGAAAACCATGAATTGCTTCAGGCATTCGCCGCCGATGATTTGGTGGCTTGCCTGGAACTGCATTGATTGAATTCCTATGACACCCAGACCAACCGAAGGCTACAGCATCACGCTGCGTTTACGCCTGGCCAACAAACCCGGCACGCTCGGCAAAGTCACCTCCGCCATCGGCGCGGCGGGCGGCAACATCGGCGCGATTGACATCGTCGAGGCTGGTTCCAACCAACTCGTGCGCGACATCACCGTGGCGGCGGGCAATGATCACCACGCTCAAGAGATCGCCGCCGCCGTCAACGCGCTCGAAGACGTCACGGTCATCAACGTCTCCGACCGCGTCTTCCTCTTGCACATCGGCGGCAAGATCGAGATCAAGAGCAAGATTCCGATTCAAACGCGCGCCGATCTCTCGCGTGCCTACACGCCCGGCGTGGCCCGCGTCTGCACCGCGATTGCTGAAGACCCCAGCAAGGTCTTCAACCTGACGATCAAACGCAACACTGTCGCCGTCGTCACCGATGGCACCGCCGTCTTGGGCCTGGGCGACATCGGCCCCGCCGCCGCGCTGCCCGTGATGGAAGGCAAGGCCATGCTCTTCAAGGAATTCGCCGGCATTGACGCCTTCCCGATTTGCCTGGCGACCAAAGACGTGGATGAGATCGTGCGCACCGTCAAAAATATCGCGCCCGTCTTTGGCGGCATCAACCTCGAAGACATCGCCGCGCCGCGCTGTTTTGAAGTCGAGCAACGCTTGCGCGCCGAATTGGACATCCCGGTCTTCCACGACGACCAGCACGGCACCGCCGTCGTCGTGTTGGCCGCCGCGATCAACGCGCTGAAGGTCGTGGGCAAGCCGATGGACGCGATCAAAGTCGTCGTCACCGGCACCGGCGCGGCGGGCACGGCCTGCGCGAAGATGCTGATGCACGCGGGCGTGCGCAACCTGATCGGCTGCGACCTGCACGGCGTCATTCACCGTGACCGCAGTGAACCTGGCATTCACTGGTGGGCCGAAAGCACCAACCCCGACAATTTGCGCGGCGAATTGAAAGACGTAATCGTGGGCGCCGATTTGTTCCTCGGCGTTTCGACCGGCGGCGTGTTGTCGGTGGAGATGGTGCAAAGCATGGCGCGCGATCCTATCGTCTTTGCGCTGGCGAACCCCAATCCTGAAATCGCGCCGGAAGAAGCCGCGCCCTACGCCAAAGTCATCGCTTCGGGCCGTTCCGACTATCAGAACCAGATCAACAACGTGCTCTGCTTCCCCGGCATCTTCCGCGGCGCGCTCGATTGCCGCGCGTCCGAAATCAACGAGGAGATGAAGCTGGCGGCGGCCTACGCCATCGCGGGCATCATCACGGACGCGGAACTCGATCCCGATTACATCATCCCGTCGGTCTTCAACCGGCGCGTGACGCCGGCGGTGGCGGCAGCGGTGGAAGAGGCCGCGCGGCGGACGGGCGTGGCGCGACGCGAACGGTCGCATCTGGACGGCTGAAGGCTTGCCGGGCCAGTGTGGAGGCTGGCAAGATACGGCTATGATCGAAAAAGTTACGCTGGACAATTTTAAGAACCATGCCCATACCGAGATTGAGTTGGGGAGAGTGACGGCGTTGGTGGGGCCGAATGGGTGTGGGAAAACTTCGGTGCTTCAAGCAGTCCAAGTATTGAATCAGTTCGTCTGGCAATATGTGGAGGATTTGCATCAGGATTGGCAAACGATTCACCAGTTCACTAGGAGAGGGCAAAGCCAGGAGAATGTTGGCATTTCTGTATTTGGTTCCAATTCATCCTGGAAAGTCGGAATTTCTGGAGCAAGAACCTTAATTCCTTCCATCATCAGTGATGACGCTCTTAATGCGTTCGGACATGTCATATATTTTAGGGGCATTGCCGCTCAGCTTGCTTTGCCCTCGGCACCTTTGGAAATACCACCCAAACTCGCAGCCGATGGAAGTGGACTTGCCCCAGTGATGGTTAACCTAATGACTTCTGACCGTGGCCGACGTAAGCAAATTGAGCGAACTCTTTCTGCCCTTGTGCCCACTGTGGAAGAAATCAACGCACGCCCGGTCACTTTGAAACGAAAAGAAAAGAAAGTATTCGCGGTTAACGGTGCGCAGTTTCCTTACGAAGAAGAACACGACGTGCAAGGCAGCGAACTGATTTTCAAGACAGCTAGCGGCAACGAGATCCCCGCGCAAGAAATGAGTGAAGGTACGTTGCTGACGGTTGGTCTGCTGACCTTGTTGCACAGTTCTGCGCCAGATGTCCGGCTTTTTCTGCTGGATGATGTTGAGCAGGGCTTGCATCCGCTGGCGCAGCGGAAGTTGATGCAAATCCTCAAAGAGTTTGCCCAACAGCACGACCGGCAAATCATTCTCACCACTCACTCGCCATATATTGTTGATGAACTCGACGCCAATGACGTTTGGGTAATGGCCACCGACAACGCGGGGATCAGTCACTGCAAACGCTTGAGCGACCATCCCAACATTGACTACGCGCTCTCCGTCTTGACCACCGGCGAAATTTGGGGCGCGGAAGGCGAAGAGTGGGTGCTTAATGGTTCCGTGCCAGCGGAGATAACAGCCAATGCCTGAATTTCTGGTGGTCGCCGAAGGTGAGACAGACGCGCGGATGGTGCAGCTGTTGGCCGAGCGTGTCTTTTTGGAAGAAAGCCCGGCTTGGGTACACGAACAATGCGCTGAAGAGGTGCCTGAATGGATTCGAGAACATTACCTGCCCAAATGGTATGCGTCCGCGCCTGACTCGGTTTGCGTCACGTGGCGAGCCGTCAAGCAATTTTCCCGCGACCAACGCTTCCGGCAGGCTTTTGGACATAACCAGGCAGGCCAACCCCGTGGCATTTATTACGCGCAAGCCCGCAACGCCCTCTTCTTTCTAAGCCAACTCCGCAAGACACGCCGCATTGACGCCTTAATCTGGGTGGTAGATTTAGACGATCAACCAGAGCGCAGAGCCGGACTTCAACAAGCCAGAGAAGAAATCCTGGGGCAAGTATTCATCGCGCTTGCCACCCCCTTTCCGAAGCAAGAGGCCTGGGTGTTAAACGGCTTGATTTGCGCTGAAGGCGAAGAGGAGACCTTAGCCGCGTTACGGCAAGAACTCGGCTTTGACCCTTGTCACAAAGCAGAAGCGTTGCAAGCTAAGGATGAAACAGCCAAACGCAGCGCTCATCGCGTTGTCAGGGCGTTGATCGGCGAGAGCCGCGAAAGAAAAGAGAAATGTTGGACTGACACACCACTGACGATTTTGCGTGAACGCGGCAGCGCGACTTACCTAAACGCCTTTCTTGATGAAACCAAAGAAATCTTGTTTCCCTTGCTCACAACGTCAGAGGTTTGAAGATGAACTTACCCAACCGCGTCACCCTCATGGACGTCAGCCCTCGCGACGGCCTCCAATCCGAACCGGTCTTCGTCCCGACCGAAAAGAAGATCGCACTGATCGAACGGCTCATCGCCGCTGGCATCCGCAAGATCGAAGCGACTTCGTTCGTCTCGCCCAAGTGGGTGCCGCAGATGGCCGATGCCGAACAAGTGTTGCAAGCCGTCGCGCCTGCGCATCCAGACGTGACCTTTGAAGTGCTGTTGCCGAATGAGAAAGGCTACGAGCGCGCCAAGGCGACGGGTTTGCTCAAGGCGGCAGGCTTCGTGGTCGCGGCGACTGAGGCGCTGAACGTCAAGAACGTCAATATGAGCGTGGCTGATTCGATGCGCCAGTTCGCCGCCATCGCCGCGCGCGCCCGGGCCGATGGCGTGCGCATGCGCGGGACGATCGGCGTGGCGTTCGTCTGTCCTTACGAAGGCCGAGTGCCGCGTGAGCGTGTTGTGGCGTTGGCAGACGAATACTTCAACGCGGGCGCGGATGAGGTGGCGATTGCCGATACGATTGGGCGCGCGCTGCCGAATGATGTGTACGACGTCTTTGCGGCGGTGAAAGACCGCTGGCCCGGCAAGCCATTGGCCGGGCACTTTCACGATACTTACCAGATGGCGCTGACCAATATCTTTGCGGCGCTGCAGGCGGGCGCGGATGTGTTTGATTGCGCCGTCGGCAATCTGGGTGGCTGCCAATTCGCTAAGGGCGCGACGGGCAATGTTTCCACCGAACAGTTGGTGTATCTGCTCAACGGCATGGGCATCGAGACGGGCATCCAGTACGAGCGCGTTGTGGAAGTTGGTCAATGGGCCAAAGGTTTGATTGCCCCGTTAGCGATTGAAGCGCGCGCTTAACACAAAAGGGAGCGTGCGCGCTCCCCTTTGGCAGTTAGACCTTAATGAAAATCCGCCGCTGATAAAGAATCGCCATCAGCCCCAGCCACAACAGCACATATGCCAACGCATACCCCAACTACGCATCGACCGGCGCCAGCCAGGATAGGAAGAGGTGTTCGTACAGCCACACTTTCAAATCGCCCGGCGTGCCATCCAGCCTCGCCATCGGGATGATGCCGAACACGCGCGCCAGCAAGCCCGAAAAGACGAACAGCGCCAGCGCATTCACGCCGAAGATTACGAACGGCTTCGTCCAGCTACGGACGCCTTTGATGTC
>JANOWX010000418.1:0-9990 GCA_031418175.1 Acidobacteriota bacterium
GAGATATCGAACACAGGCTGAAGCCTGAACTCCATGCTCTTTGGCTTTGCGTTTGAATAAAACTTGGCGGGTTAAATTGCTGGAACTGAGGTTGGACTTGTTGCTGTATTTCAGCGTCCCTCGGTATTGCGCTCTTTGTTGTACAGATACAGCCCCAGTCCGAATTTCGCCGCCGCGCGCCGCAAGGCCATGCTTTCGGCATTCGACGACGGGTCGCCGTACATGCGTTCGCCTTCTTCAGGTTCTTCTTCGGTGCCGGTGGCATCGCGGTAAACGACGCCTTCCAGACAGGGGAACGAGAGCCGCACGGTCAGCACGAGGCGGCCTTCGTTATTCCAGAGCGCGTGCCGAACCTCATAGCTCCAGCCCGGCGCGTACAAGTCCAGGTACTTGATGGCGTGATACCAGGGGATGAAATCGAGCCGTTGCCCCGCGCGCACTTTTTGACGCAGGTGGCGGGCTTTGATCGGTTTCGACAGATCAGCAACGATGTCGTTGATCGAACGCAGCGGGCGCTCACCCTTGGGCGCGGTTGATTTGGATTTGCCAGCGGTTGGTTCAGCGGTCGCGGCTTCCGCCTGTTCCGCGCCGCTTTCACAGGCTTCGGCGCTGACCGCTTCAGGCGTAGGGGTTGGCTTGTCGGCAGCGCTCATTGCGGGTTAAGGCTTGTTGATGCGGAACGAATAGTTGAGCGCCTCTTCGGAACTGCCGTTGTTGCTAGTGCCGAAAACTTTCAGCGTGTAGGCGCGGGATTTGAGCAACGCGGCGGGCACGCGGACTTCGAGCACCTTGCCGAAATCCTTGGCGCGCGCCTTGAGCGTGCCGCTTTGCCAGAGCCGCGAACCATCGGGTTGCGCGCGCAATTCGGCGCGGTAACTGGCGCGGTCATCGCGGCCCAATTCAAGCTGGAAGGCGACATCATCCGTCGCCGGATTGACGGTGAGTTCCGGCACGCCCTCAGCGCCGCGCGCGGCCGGGCGCAGGTTGAACGAGGCCGGTTGCAATTCGGCGGCGTTCACAGCGAGCGGAGAGGTAGCCGGTTCGGCGGTTGGTTCGTTGCGCAAGGCAGCGGCCTTGAGTTGCCCCAGTTGTTCGCGCGACTGGTCTATTTGCTGGGCGAGTTGGTTGTCGGTGGGCGCGGGCGCCGTTGATTGTGCTGGGCGCGGCGCCGCCGGTTGCGCGGCCTCTTCGTTGGCCTGCAAGTCAGCGACACGGTTGCGCAAGCGCACCAAGTCAAAGGCCAGATAGAGGCACCAGACAAAGAGCAGCAGCCCCACGCCGCGCAACCCGATGAGGAACGGTTCGCGCACGGTCGTCCAAAAATGCTTGGCGCTTTGCCAGAAATCTTCCAACGAGGTTATCAGATTGGCGGGCAGGACACGTTCCCACAAACTGGGCGGGGCATCCAACGGCGCGAAGCGGAAATCATCCAGAAAGCCCTGGGCCACCTTGACGCGTTCGCGGTTGGCGGCGGCGGCCAGGAAGTAGCGGCGGAACCGCATCAAATCTTCGCCTTGGAGCTGGCCTTTGGTGAAACAGTCAATCAGGTCGTCTTCGACGATGGTGACGCGCTGGCGAAAATTCTCGTCCGTCGCGCGCAATTGATTGAGGCGTTGAATCTCACTTTCCGGCAATTGTCCCAATAAGTATCTAGTGACTTGATCGCTTTGCATGACGGTTTGGTAGTGCTGAAACCTGTTGATACTACGGGGAGGACGGCGCAGTTATAGCAGCAAACGCGCTGGGCGGCAACCGTGCCGAAGCCCAGCTTGAACCGGTTGCGAGCGCTGGCTTAGGATGGGCGCACCGAAAAAGGATCAAATCAGAATGAAGGGCAGAATGACTGCGAAAAGAGCAATCGTGTTGCTGAGCGGCGGTTTGGATTCGGCGACCGTGTTGGCCATCGCGCGCGACGCGGGCTATGTCGTGCACGCGCTGAGTTTCAGTTACGGCCAGCGCCACGCGGTGGAATTAGAAGCTGCGCGCCGGGTGGTTGCGCACTTGCAAGTCGCCGAACACGTCGTCGCCGAGATTGACTTGCGCGTCTTTGGCGGCTCGGCGTTGACGGCGGACATCGCCGTGCCGAAGCGGCGTTCGCTGGCCGAGATGGCGCACGACATTCCGGTGACTTACGTGCCCGCGCGCAACACCGTCTTTCTCTCGTTTGCGCTGGCGTATGCCGAAACGCGCGGCGCCAGCGACATTTTCCTCGGTGTCAACGCGCTCGATTATTCGGGCTATCCTGATTGCCGGCCCGAATACATCGCGGCCTTTGAGCAGATGGCGAACCTGGCGACCAAGGCTGGGGTGGAAGGCACGCAGCGGCTGCGCATCCACACGCCGCTGATCGAATTGAGCAAGGCGCAGATTATTCAACGCGGGCTGACGTTGGGCGTGGATTACGGGTTGACGCATTCGTGTTATGACCCGGCAGCGGATGGAACGGCATGTGGGCAATGCGATTCGTGTTTGCTGCGCTTGAAAGGCTTTGCCGAAGCGGGCGCGCAAGACCCCGTGCGATACGCGACAAGATGAGTTACGCAGTCAAAGAGATTTACTACACGTTGCAGGGCGAAGGCGCACAGGCCGGGCGCGCCGCCGTCTTTTGCCGCTTCGCCGGTTGCAACCTTTGGTCGGGCAGGGAAGCGGATCGTGCGACAGCGGTCTGCCAGTTTTGCGACACCGATTTCATCGGCACAGATGGCCCCGGCGGGGGCAAGTTCGATGCGGCGGAAGCGTTGGCGGCAGCCGTGGCAGAGAAATGGCCCGGCGGCGGGCAGCCCCCTTCTAGTCGTTTGGTCGTTTGCACGGGCGGTGAACCGCTGTTGCAATTGGATGAAGCTTTGGTCGCGGCCTTGCACGCACGCGGCTTCGCCATCGCCGTCGAAACCAACGGCACACAATTGCCGCCGCCGGGCCTTGACTGGATTTGTGTGAGTCCGAAGGCGGGCGCAGCGTTGGTGTTGCGCTCAGGCCACGAACTCAAACTGGTCTATCCGCAAGCGGGCGCTGAGCCGGAACGATTCGCGCAGTTGGCGTTTCAACACTTCTTCTTGCAACCAATGGATGGCCCCGCGCGCGAACTGAATACGCAATTGGCGACGCAGTATTGTCTGGCGCATCCGCAGTGGCGGCTGAGTTTGCAGACACACAAACTGATCGGCATTCCGTAAGGCATATGAGCAACCTCAAAATGGACAAAGCGGTTTATCAGGCAGGCGTGCGGCGCGTGCTCTGGCTGACTTTTGCGCTGAACGTGGCCGTCGTGATCGGCAAGCTCATCGCCGGGTTCATGGCTGACAGTTTGAGCGTCATCAGCGACGCCATCCATTCGTCGGTGGATTCGCTCAACAACATCGTTGGCCTGGTGGTGATGAAATATGCGCTGGCCGAACCGGATGAAGAGCACCCCTACGGCCACGCCAAATTCGAGACCCTCGCGGCCTTTTGCATCGCCGGGTTTCTCTTCATCACTTGCTATCAATTGGCGCTGAGCGCCGTTCAGCGCTTGTTTGCAGCCGACGCGCCCAACCCGCAAATCACAATGCTGACGATCGGGACCGTGGCCGTCACAATCCTGATCAACATTTTTGTGACGGTGTATGAGCGGCGCGAGGGCGAACGCTTGCAGAGCGCTTTTTTGATCGCCGATGCCACGCATACGCGCAGCGACGTGCTGGTCAGTTGTTCCGTGCTGGCAGGCTTGTTTCTGGTCAAATTCGGCTATGTCTGGTTCGACCCGGTGGTCTCGCTGGGTGTCGCGGTGATGATCGCGGCGAGCGGCTATCAGATTTTCAAGGCGACCGTGCCCGTGTTGGTAGATGCCGCGCCCGTTCCCTCGCAACGCATCGCCGCGATTGCCGAAGCCGTGGCGGGCGTGCATTCGGTGCACGACATTCGCTCGCGCACTTACGGCGGCGAGATTTTTATCGAGATGCATCTGCACATTGACGATGAGGAAGACCGCGACCACATCTCGGCCCACGCGATTACCGAAGAGGTCGAACGGCGGTTGGAGCAGGAGTTTGGCAAGGTGGTGGCGACGATTCACGTGGAGCCGTTGGCGACGCACTTGGTCAGCCCTTAGGTTTAGAGTTTGTCACAATCCCTCCAGCCGCGCATCTTCAGAGCAAATGTGGCAATCCACGGTGTAACTGACGTGGTTATACGCGCTCACAAACGCGGATAAGCGCCAGCTTGGCTGTTGCTCCTTCCCTCAACAAGCACCCACCAAAGGCCGCATGCTTAGGGCATGCGTGTTCCCGTCAAATTTATCGCTGGGTTGATTGCCGCCTTGACGGTGTGGGGCTACCACGCCGCCGCGCCGCGCGCCCGGTCTGTGGCTGATGCCCCCTTGGCCTGGTGGTCGTGGCGCACCGTGACGCCGGCTGCGGCTGAGTTGGAAGCCGCGCGGGTTCAGACGCTCTTCTTGCGCGCCGGTCAACTCGATTATCAACCCGGACGGGGCGGACGTTTGCAGCGTGTGCGCGCGGTTCAAGGCCCGTGGCCGCGCGGCGTCGCACTGCATTTGGTTTACAACGCGACGCGGCCTTTGCTGGCGGCCTTTGAACAAATCGAGCCGGAAGCGCTGGCGGCCACGCTGGCCGAGAGCTTTATCCATGACCAAGCCAGCGCGCAGTGCGAGCAGGCGGACATCGCCGGGGTGCAAGTGGATTTGGATGTGCCGGTGAGATTGTTGCCGCGTTATCAACAGGTGCTGGCAGCGCTGCGCCGCCGCTTACCCGCCGGTCTGAAACTCTCGCTCACCGGTTTGCCCGCGTGGATGGATGCACCGGTGCTCGGCGCTGTGCTGGCGCAGGTGGATTTTTGGATTCCGCAACTTTACGGGGCGGCTGTGCCGCACCGCTTGACGCAAAACATTCCGCTGGCCTCGGCGCGGCAAGTCAAACGCGAAGTCCGCCGGGCGCGCCAACTGGGCTTTCCTTTCTATGCCGGGCTGGCAGCCTATGGTTACGGGCTTTTGTATTCAGCGCAAGGAGAACTACTGGAATTACGCGGTGACCTCGATCCGGCGCTGGTCGCGCGGCAACTCGAGTTGGGCGATTTGGAGTTGAGCGCATGCCGCCCGTTTGAGACCGGGAGCCAGGCGAGCGCGTGGCGCGTTGCGTACCGCGCCCGGCGCGAATGTGTGCTGGACGGTTTGGTGCTGCGTCCGGGCGAGACGCTGTTGCTGGATGTGCCGACGGCCGCAAATCTGCGCGCTTGCGCCAACGCTGCGCGGGAACAGGGCGGGGCTTTGCTGCTGGGCCTTTGCATCTTTCGACTGCCGGGCGCGGCTGATCCCACCACCTTGACGAATGCGGAACTCGCCGCCGCACTGGGTGACCAACCCACTCAATCCGCTGCTGAAATCAAGCTGGCCTTTGACGGCAGGCTCATCAATGTCGAGGTAGTCAATACCGGCAGCGCCAGCGCCGCGCCAAAGGCTGGGGCAATGTCGTTGGAGCTACGCGTGCCGCGCGGCAGCGTTGGGGGCGCGGCGAATTTGGCGGGCTTCGCTGCCGTTGAGTTTTGGTGTGCGGAGCCAATCGGCCCGGCGCAAGCTTGCGGCCCGCGCCGAGCCAACGTTATCCGCTTGCTAGCCTACGGCTGGCGGCCTGGCATGCGCTTGCACGCGGAGTTGTTGACGACGGAAGACTTGCCCGAAGCGCTGGCGGCCACTGTCTCAGTTGGTCTTGATGATGGACGAACCTGGCAGGCAGCGCGCGCGGTCGCCGTGACCAGAAAGGAAACACAATGAACAACGGAGAATTGATTCGGCGCACGCGCCAGCGTTGGCCGCTGGGTGTGGTTTTCCTCGCGGGCCTGGCGGCGGCGGCGGTGGCTTGGGCTTGCCCCTCCTACGGGCCGAGCGATTCGGTGCGCTTCAATGATTTTTTGCAAGGCCATGATTTCTTCCGGCTGCCGCCGCTGCCTAGCGCCATCAACCCCGCGACCGGCAAGCCAATGCGCTGGTATGACAACATGGTTGCGGATTCGGCTTGGGAAGAAAACGAAAAGGCCGAGCGACAACGGCGCGCTGCTTTCGAGCAGGAATGGCAGCGCGCGGCAAGCGCCGAACTGACTGGTGATTGGGCCCAGGCGAAACGCAGTTTGCAGATTTGTCTGAATGCGCCGAATGGCGCCAGCCAAACGCAACGCAACTCGGCGACTGACCGGCTCGACGTTTTGCAAGCGCGCGAACAAGGCGCGAGCAAAAGCGGCGTGCGCGCTTATCTGGCGGCACGGCAGGCGTTCGATCGGATGATCGAGTTTGACGGGGTACCGGTTTGGCCGCCCTCCAATTCAGACAAGAAATCAATTGCGCCAACCGGTTTTCAAGCCATTTTAGAAGACGCCCTGGTGGCTATGCCCAAAGAACCCCAACTGCCCCAACTGCCCCAACTGCCCCAACTGAAAGATAACATCGCCTATTTGCAAGCCGCGCTGCTTTACCACAACCAAGAATACAAAGAGGCGGCCCAAGCATTCAGTCAGCTTGCCGCACGTTATCCGCACAGTGAAAAGCGCGCGGCCGCGCTGCTGCTGGCTGCTGCCGCGACGATGAAGCTGAGCCAATGCCATCCGCTGAATCGGCCTGCCAATGGTGAAAACGGCACTGCCTATGTTTATCCGCGCAAGGAAGCCTGCGGTGATGACGCCTGGCAACAGGCACGGCAGACATTGCGGCAGTTGCTCAGGGAATATCCGCGCGGTCGTTACGTTGCGGATGCGCACGGCTGGCTGGCTTATTTGGCGCGCTGGGGCGGCGCTCATGCCGGGGCCTTGGTTGAATACTATCGGCAACTGGCCGATCCGCGCGGAAGACAAGACGCGACTTTTTCGCTCAGGATGGTGCGTGGCGACGAGACGACGGAAGAAATGGCGCAGGTGGAAGCTGCGCTTGCCAACGAACCGGCGGCGGCGCTGGCTTACGCTTATCATAGCCTTTACAACTACGCTTACGCCGTCGAGCCGGGCGCATGGTCAGGACGATATTCATACTCAGAAGAAAGCAAGAAAGAGTTTGAAGACAAACGCAACACCACGCACGCCGAGCGCCAACGTATCGTGCAATTCGCCACGCGTATGCTGCGGCGTTATCCACAAGCAGGCGTGAGCGGCGGCTTTGCCTTGCGTGTGGCGCAGGCGAATCTGGAATTGACCGAGTACAAAGCGGCGCGCGAAATGGCCGTGCGCGCGCTCGCGTTGGGGCTGAATGCCGAAGAGCGCAAGCAAGCGTGGTGGGTCAGAGGTGCGGCGGAGCATTACTTGAATGATTACCCGGCGGCCCGCCAAACGCTCCAAACTTTGCTGGCCGCCGATCAAGACGGCGAATTGGCCGAGGGCGCGCGGCGAATGCTGGCGATTGCGGCAGAGAACGCGGGCGATTTTGAGACGGCGCTGGAACAGTATTTTGCGCTGGGTTATGACACGGATGTGGCCTATTTGATAGATGTCCTGCTCACGCCCGCGCAATTGGAGCAATACCTCGCCCATCATCCTCAAACCGAACAACTGCAAACGCTGCGTTATGCCTTGGGGCTGCGGTATCTGCGCGACGGGCAATGGACAACGGCCCGCGCGACATTCAACCAAGTTCAGTCACAAGCCTGCGGGAATTGGTCGCCTTGGGGTACTTACCGGGATGGTAAAAAGTTGAAGTTCGAGCCGAAGGACGTTGCTGCTCCCGCTACGCGCACGGTTTGCACGGAATGGGTGTTGAGCGATCTGAAGACGGTGGATGACCTGGAACGTTTGGAACAGCAAACAGCGAATGCCACCGACGACGAGGCCAAAGCCGAAGCGCTGTATCAATTCGCCAGCTATCAGTACGAAGGCGGCACGATGCTCTTTTACAACGCGCAAACTTGGCATGGCTGGCGCCACGATTTGCTGGCGCGCCTGGCCGAGCGTGATGCTTACATCATTCCTAACGAAGCGCGCCACCATTGGGACGCCGCTCAAGCGCACGATGCGTTGGCGCGCTCGTTGAAAGTCTATCTGGAAGTCGTGCGGCGTTTCCCGCAAACGCGCGCGGCCCGCGATGCGCTTTACACCGCCGCCGTTTGCCACGAACGGCTGGCGGAGATGAACGATTATTGGCATGGGGTATACGACCACGGGCTGTTTGCCGGGGAGCGGCTGGTCAAGTACCGCGATGTAAAGGCCGCCTATCCCAACTATCAGCTTCCGCGCGGCACGAGGGGCTGGCAACCGCGCACGCGCACGGTGAACGGCGGCCCGGGTTGGGACGCTCCGCCTAAACCCAAGCTGCGGCTGACGCTGAAACAACGCGTGGTTTGGAAGCTCAATCAACTCTGGCAACGCGGCACACAAACGGCCGTTGGTATTTGGGAAGGACAAGTGCAGCCGTGGCTGTTGGCGGTGCTTTATGCGTTCTGTCTGGCCTTGGTCTGTTATGGCGCTTGCATCTTCCTGGTAGCTATACGGCAAAGTGGCTGGCAGGGCGGGCGATTGCGCGCCAGCAGCGGTCTGACCTTGGTTGATTTGCGCGCTGAGACACCGCCTTCAGAGGCTGAACAAACACCCGTGGAGCGCATCATCAATGCGCCTTGAACGCGCTGCCAAACCGGCGCAAGGCGGGAGTTCTGGTTTGATTTTTGAATAGAAAACCCTACTAAACACGGCCAAAAATAAATTTTGACAGTCCGCAAACCTATCTGTTAGAGTCCGCACCTTGCAAGACGGATTCCCAACAGCGACAGAGAGCAAATGAACGCAATGGCCTGATTTTACAGGCCATGCCGATGGTATTGACCCTGCAAGTGGGCTCTCAAGCGGCAGCGCGGAATCCGCATATCACTTGTGGAGGTCAACGAATAAGTAACGATGAAATCGGCCATCGCTGAGGCAGTGCAAACCTACGGCATCGAGAATTGGGGCGCGGGCTATTTCGATGTCAACCCCAAAGGCAATCTGATTGTTTATCCGGTCGAGGGCGATCCGCGCAGCGTGGACGTCAAGCGGGTCGTGGACGACCTGCTCGCCCGGCGCATCAAACTTCCCGTCATTCTCCGTTTCCCGCAAATTTTCGCCAGCCAGGTGCGCAAGATGAACCAATCGTTCCGCGCCGCCATGCGCGAGTTCGATTACAAGGGCGAACATCTGGCCGTCTTCCCCCTCAAGGTCAATCAACGCCGCCAAGTGATCGAGTCCTATCTGGAAGAGGCGACGAAGTACAACTATGGCTTGGAAGCGGGCAGCAAGTCGGAGCTATACGCCGCGATTGCGCTGGAGCAGTCGCCCAATTCCTTGCTGGTCTGCAATGGTTTCAAGGACGACGATTTTATTGACCTGGCTTTCGTCGGCACCAAACTCGGCAAGAACGTCGTCATTGTCATCGAGAAGCTGAGCGAGTTGGGCAAGGTGATTGACCGCGTGCTCGAAACCGGCGTCAAGCCGATGGTCGGGATGCGCGTGCGGCTTTATACGCGCGGGTCGGGGCGTTGGGAAAAGTCAGGCGGCGAGCAATCGAAATTCGGGCTGACCACCACCGAGCTTTTACAAGCGATCAAAATGCTGCGGGACGCCGGGATGCAGGACATGCTGCGCGTGCTGCACTTCCACATCGGCTCGCAGATCACGCAGATCAAGCGCGTCAAGGCGGGCGTCAAAGAGGCCGCGCGCGTTTACGCCAAGATTCGCAAGATGGGTTACGACGTTGACCATCTGAATGTCGGCGGTGGCGCGGGCGTGGATTACGACGGCAGCAAGACCAGTTTTGAATCGTCGGTGAATTACACCTTGCAGGAGTTCGCCAACGATGTGATCTACACCATCAAGGGCGTCTGCGAGGAAGAAAACGTGCCCGAACCGAACGTGATCACCGAATCGGGGCGCGTGCTGGTGGCTTATCACGCGATGCTCATCACCAACATCATTGATGAGATCGAGACGGTGCACGGCATTCACAACATCACGATCACCGGCAACGAGGCGCAGGTCATCAAGGAACTCTATGACCTG
>JANOWX010000419.1:0-5697 GCA_031418175.1 Acidobacteriota bacterium
CGGCCAAGCGGTTGCCCTCGTCATTTCCTCCCGCCGAACTTACCTTTCAGCAATTCATCACGTATAAGATCGTAGGACAGACTTTAGTCTGTCCTTGACTGGCAAGCAGCTAAGCCCGGACAGACTAAAGTCTGTCCTACGGTTGCCATTGCCCGCTTGACCAATCGCGCGCGATACATTCCACTAGCCCGCGCTGTTAAAAGCTAGAAAGGAAACTTCATGTTCAGAGTCCTCATGACCGGCGACCTTGTTGGGCGCGCCGGACGCCGCGTGTTGGAAGAGCGCCTCTACGACCTGCGCCGGCAACGCGAGATTGATTTCGTCGTCAGCAATGTAGAGAACGCTGCCGCTGGTTTTTCGATCACCCCGCGCATCGCGCAAGACCTTTTCGCCGCCGGCGTAGACGTAATGACCTCCGGCAATCACATCTTCGATAAACGCGAAGTGCTTGATTACATCGAAACAGAGCCGCGCCTCTTGCGCCCGGCCAACTACGCCCCCGGCGTCCCCGGCAAAGGCCGCTGGGTCGGCAAGGTGAAAGGCTTGCCCGTCGCCGTATTGAATTTTCAAGGCCGCGCGTATATGCCGCCTTCCGACGATCCCTTTCGCTCAGCCGACGCGCAACTAGCCGCGCTGGAACCCGCGGTCAAGATCATCCTCGTGGACATGCACGGCGAAGCGACCGCCGAAAAGCTGGGCATGGGCCGTTACCTGGACGGGCGCGTCACTGCCGTCGTCGGCACGCACACGCACGTGCAAACCGCCGATGAACAGATTTTGCCGGGCGGGACAGGCTATTTGACCGACCTCGGCATGACCGGCCCGCACGATGGCATCATCGGCATGCAAACCAGCATCGTGCTGGAACGCTTTCTGAAAGGCATCTCGGCGAAATTCGAGCCGTGCGAAGGCGACATCCGGTTGAATGGATTGTTGGTGGATGCGGATGAGGAGAGCGGCAAGGCGATTCATGTGGAACGCATAAGTTTGAAGCATGGATGACGGATGTTTGCGGAGGAACCGCAATGCGCGTTGATAATTTCATCTGGCTGCCCGGCGTCATTGATAAGCTGGCGGTCAAGCATCACGTAGACCAGAACGAGGTTGAAGAAGTCTTCCTCAATCGCCCAAAATACCGCTTCGCCGAATCTGGCAACCGGCCTGGCGAAGACGTTTACCATGCAACCGGACGAACCAATGCGGGTCGTTACCTGATTGTGTTTTTCATCTTCAAACCCCATCACACCGCGCTGATCTTGAGCGCGCGTGATATGGACAGAAAAGAACGGAAACGCTATGAAAGGAAATAAGGAACCACAACTCACGAGCATCTCGAAGGCGCGCACGCTGGAAGAGATCGCTGAATTTTGGGACACGCACAGCGCGGCCGACTATTGGGATCAAGGCCATGATGTCGAATTTGAGGTAAGCACCAAGCGCCGTCATCGTGTCACGCTCGATCCGAATGTCTATGCGCAAATCGAAGAGCAGGCGCGCCTATGCGGCTTGCAGCCTGAGACGCTGGTGAATCTTTGGTTGAACGAACATTTAAGCGCGCTCAAGACCGCCTAACTGCCCAGGTCTTCACCTGCTCTTATGCGCCCTGAAAACACCGCCAACATCGTCGTCATCGGCGGCGGCGTCATCGGCCTCGCCATCCTGGCCGAACTCGCCCAGCATTACGATGACGTCTTCCTGCTCGAAGCCGCGCCGCGCGTCGGTCTCGGTTCCTCCACGCGCAACAGCGGCGTGATTCACGCGGGCATTTACTATCAGCCCGATTCGCTCAAAGCCTTTCACTGCGTGCGCGGCGCGGCGCTGTTGTATGAGTTCTGCGCGCGGCATCACGTCCCGCACCAGCGCATCGGCAAGCTGGTCGTCGCCAACAGCCTCGACCAAACGGCGCAGCTTGAACAGCTTCAGGCACGCGGCACGGCCAATGGCGTCGAGGGCTTGCAGGTCGTTGACCAAGCCTTCATCCGCCAGCGCGAACCCAATCTGGTTTCGCCCGTCGCGCTCTGGTCGCCCAACACCGGCATCGTCGAAGCCGAAGAATACGTCAAGACACTCGCGCGCCTCGCCAAAGAACGCGGCGCGCACATCCTGACCGACACGTTGCTGCTCGGCGCTGAAATCAAAGCTGAGCTTGCGTTGCTCAGCACACAGCGCGAAGAGTTCGGCGCGCGCCTCGTCATCAATTGCGCCGGGCTTTATGCCGACGAAGTGGCGCGGCTGTTCGGCTACGACAAGCACACGATTTATCCGTGCCGGGGCGAATACGCCGAACTCGTGCCGAGCCGTTGGGGCTTGGTCAACGGCCTTGTCTATCCGCTGCCGCTGCCGAGCGGGCACGGCCTGGGCGTGCATTTCACCAAGACCACGGCGGGCCGTTTGCAGTTGGGGCCGAATGCGAATTACGTGGCGGGCAAAGAGGATTACGAAAATGGCCGCACACCCATCGAAGCGTTTTATGAATCCGCCGTGCAAATGGCGCCGAGCTTGCGGCTGGAGGATTTGCGGCCCGGCTACACCGGCATACGCGCGCGCTTGTTGGCCGAACACGATCACCGCTTCGCCGATTTCGTCATCGAACGCGACCCGCATTGGGCGAACGTGATTCACCTGATTGGCATGGAATCGCCGGGGCTGACGGCGGCGTTGTCTATTGCCGAAAGTGTGGGCGCAATGGTGAAGGAAAGCGATCTGCAATGAGGCTAAGGCTAAGGCTGGACGGTTTTCATGACGAGCCTTTGCAATGCCGCTTCTTCCGCACAACGAAACGCAAGCTGCGCCGCATACACCGGTAACGTAACCGAAGTTGCCCACGCTGCCTGTAAATTCGCCGCATCCTTTTCCGTTGTGAGCAACGCGGCGGCTCCAGCCTGCCTGGCTTCAATCACGATGCTTTCAAATTCTGTTTGTGTGTAACGATGATGATCCTCGAAACTGCGTTGCCACACGATGCGCAAACCCAACTGCTCCAAATCACTCAAAAAGCGTTCAGGCCGCGCGATGCCGGAAAAGGCCGCGCTGGGTTTGCCCGCTAAATCAGCTATCTCGCGCGTCTCAGCGGAGTCCAAACGGCGCAGCTTGGTCAGTGCGTGTTGAGCGTAAAAGATCGGCGCCTCAGCACGTGCATAACGGCGAATCATCGTTTCGAGCACAGCCCGGTCAAACGGCTGATCGGCGCGCGTCACGATCACCGCATCGGCGCGGCGCAACGCGGTCAACGGCTCGCGCAAACGTCCGAACGGAACCATTCGCGCGCGCGCCAATTCGTCAGTCGCATCTATCAAAACCAAATTCAAATCACGCCGTAACCGCAAATGTTGATAACCGTCATCCAGCAGAAAGACCGACACCGGCGCGCGTTCGGCCAGCCAACGTCCGGCGGCATACCGATCTTGATCCACAATGACGCGCACGCCGGGACAACTTTGCGCCAGCAGATAGGGTTCATCGCCCGCCGCCGCCGCCTCGCACAACAGCGTTTTTCCATCGGAGACTTCGACGCGACCTTTGCTGGCGCGTTTGTAGCCACGACTGAGAATGGCCACGGCATAGCCTTCCGCTTGCAACCAATTCGCCAGCCAGGCTACGCACGGCGTTTTGCCGGTGCCGCCGACGGTCAGGTTGCCGATGCTGATGACCGGAGCGGGCAGTTGTTTCTGTTCCAACCAGCCGCGTTCGTAGAGCCAGGCGCGCGCGCGCACGCCGCCAGCGTAAAGCTGGGCGGGCAGGTAAAACACAGGGCGTGTGATGGGCGGGAGAAACATAAAGGGTTACTGCAAAATTGCGTAGAAAAGCATGGAGTTCAGGCTTCAGCCTGTCTTGGTGATTTAGAACACAGGCTGAATCCTGAACTCCATGCTCTTTGGCGGGTGCCGCTACATAAATCGTGTGGGCACTCAAGCAAGCAAGCTGGCCACGGCAGTTACCGTGCGCGCGGTGGCGCCACGATTGGCTTCGATGGTTTGGCGCGCGTTGACGCCGAGCCGTTGCGCGTATGCTTGATCGCGCAACAGCCGCTCAAAGGCCGCGCTCAGTTGCGTGACCAATGCCTGCCGGTCGCCGCCATGCAATTGCAATAAAGCTTCGCGCTCCAAGAACTCCTGCGCGATGGCGCGGAAGTTTTCCATGTGCGGCCCGACGATGATGGGCTTGCCGTACAGGGCCGGTTCCAGAATGTTATGCCCGCCTCTGGCCACCAAGCTGCCGCCGACAAAAACGATCTGCGCGAATTGATAAAGCGCGGCCAATTCACCCAGCGAATCCAGCAGGATCGTAGCAGTGGTGCGGCACATGAGCGCATACAGTTCTTCTTCGTGCGACGAGGCGAATTTGTACGAGCGTGTTGCGGGCGGCTCATAAGACGAACGGCGCACCATTCCGCCGGGATACTCGTGGGCCTGCGCCACCAGGTCAAAGCGTTCCGGGTGACGCGGAGCTAACAGCAAACGAACTTCGGCAAATTCCGGCGTTTGCCGCAACGCGCCGAAAGCTTCCAGGATGATCCCTTCTTCGCCCTCGCAGGAACTGCCAGCCACAATCAGTGGCGCGCGGTCGAGTTGGAATGCTGCGTTCAGTTGCTCAGCCAGCGCGGTGAGTTGGGGAGTTTGAGTGAAAGCGCCGATGTCGTATTTCAAATTGCCGCTGACCGCGACGCTGCCGGGCTCCGCGCCCAAAGCCAGGGCGCGTTCGGCATCGGCAGCGCTCTGCATCAAGAAGCGCGACACCTGGCGATAAAGCGGTTTGAGCAACCAGCGCACACGCTGTGATCGCCGGAACGAGCGGTCGGAGATACGGCCATTCGCCACCAACACCGGAATCCGCTGCGCGTGGCACTCGGCCAAAAAGTTCGGCCACAATTCCGACTCCATCAAAATCACGGCTTGCGGGCGAATGACCGCCAGCGCGCGCCGCACCGCAAAGCGCCAATCGAACGGGAAATAGCACACGCCAGCGGCTTCCAACGCCCGTTCGCGCGCGACCTGTTGCCCGGTCGCCGTGGTAGTCGAAACAATCAAGCGATGGTTCGGGAACTGTGTGTGCAGGGCTTTCAACAAAGGCAACGCCGCCAGCTTCTCGCCCACCGACACCGCGTGCAACCAGAGCGTAGGGCGCGCGTCCATACGCCAAGCCGCCGGCAAGCGGCCCAGCCGTTCCGCCAAATTGTTCAGGTATTTTCGATGAACGACAGCTTGCCAGGCGAAGTATGGCAGCAGCGCCAGAAAGGCCAAGGTCAGCAGCAAGCTGTAGAGCAGGTACATAAGCAGGTAGACAGTAGACAGTAGTCAGCAGCGGGTTGGTCATTGCGCCAGATTTCCGACTACTGACTACCGACTACCGACTACTGACTACTTGGCGCGTTCGATATAACGGCCTTCGTTCGTGTCCACGCGAATCTTTTCGCCCTCTTTGATAAAGGCGGGCACCTGGATGGTGATGCCGGTTTCGAGCTTGGCGGGTTTGCCGACGTTGCTGACGGTCGCGCCTTTGATTTCGGGTTCGGTCTCGACGACTTTCAATTCGACTACGCCAGGAAGTGTGACGCTGATCGGCTGGCCCTCAAAGAATTCCACCTTCACGTTGGTTTCGGGCAAGAGGTAACCAACGTCGTCACCCAACTCTTCGGCGTGCAGCCCGATTTGTTCGTAGCTGTCGTTGTTCATGAAGTAGTAGGTTTCGGCTTCGCTA
>JANOWX010000420.1:0-10953 GCA_031418175.1 Acidobacteriota bacterium
ACCGCGCCTTTGAAGCCAGCGGGCGCAGCAACGCCGATGTCAAAGCCAGCATTGACCGCGTCGCGCCGCTGGTGCGACTGCAGTAGGCAGTAAGCAGTGGGCAGGGGGCAGGGGGCAGTCGGCAGGGGGCAGTCGGCAGTTGTTAGCAGGGCGCTGAACTGCGGGCAGACCGACTGCTTACTGCCGACTGCCCCCTGCCCACTGCCCCCTGCCCCCTGCCCACTGCTTACTGCCTACTGCAGTCGCACCAGCGGCGCGACGCGGTCAATGCTGGCTTTGACATCGGCGTTGCTGCGCCCGCTGGCTTCAAAGGCGCGGTTGTAGGCGTCGAGCGCTTGCGCGAACTTGCGCTGGTTCTCAAAGACGTAGCCCAGGTAATACAGCGTATTGAAATCGCCGGGCTGGATACGATCCGCGTTGGCCAGCATCTCTGCCGCGCGCACCCAGGCGCGGCTCTGCGCGTGGGCGAATCCGGTGGCGAAAAAGAGCGTGGCGCTCGGCTGATTGGACGCGGCAAGCGCGCGCTCCAGCGTCATCTCGGCGTTGGTGTATTTCTTGGCGGCCAGGAAGGCGCGGCCCAGCAGTTCGAGTGCGGCGGCGTCTTCACGCGCCGTTTTCAACGTGGTGGCGACGCGGATGGCTTCGTCGAGCAGCGTTTGTGATTTGCGTTCGTCCGTTTCATTGGCGCCCAAGCGCAAGAGGCTCTCGACCAGCAAGCCCATCATCTCGGTGTTTTTGGGCGTGGCGTTCAGGCCGTTGCGCAGCGACGTGGCGGCCTCGCTGAATTTGCCCGCACGGAATTGCTGTACGCCGAGGTAATACCAGGTGTCGCCGTCTTTCGGGTCCAGTTTGAGCGCGGTGCGAAAGGCGGCGTCGGAATCAGCCGCGCGGTTCAGGTTGGCCTGAATGACACCGAGCATATAAAAGTTCGCCGCCACGTTGGGTTGTTGTTTGCTCAGCGAGTCGAAGTAGGGCAGGGCGCGGTCGTACTGTTGCAAGGCGACGTGAATGCGGCCCAGGGCCTGCAAAATATCCACGTCCTGCTTGCCTTCGCCACGTTTGATGGTCAGGGCTTTTTCGAGCGGCGCGATGGCGGGGTCGTACTCTTTGAGTTGATAGTAGGCCAAGCCGACGAACTTCCAGCTATCGGCGTGCTCGGGGAATTCAGTCAGGACGCTTTGAAATTCGGTGATCGCGGCGCGGAACTGTCCCTGTTTGTAGAGCGAGACCGCTTTTTCCCAGTCAAAGCGGACTGTCGGCGCAGCCTGGGCAGGTGCAGCCAGTTGATAAACCAAGAGCAGCGCTAGCACGAAAGAGGAGATAGCAACGCAAGACTTCTTCATAACGAATCTCCCAGCAGGTTTTGATTTCAGCTTACGATGCGCAGCTTGCGGGGGCAGCGAGTTGCGACAGTTGTTGAACGCGGCGAAGGGGACAAGTTGCAGTGTCAACTTGCGGGTGAATCTCAGCGTCTGCCGTCGTTTGCGGTTGTTGGGTTCATAAAGGGTGGGCGTATGGTAGCGGATGCTGGCACGAGTTTCCATCCCGCAAAATGCAAAAGCCTCGCCAACGTGACGAGGCTTTTGCCGCAGAACTGTTTCCAGCAATCGCCGGTTATTCTTCGACCGGCTTATTCCTCAACTTGCGCCGCGCCAGCAGCGTTGCCAAGCCTGTGCCCAGCAGCAATAACGTGCCGGGTTCGGGAATTTGGTTGGGCGGTACCGGTGTCGGTTGCAACGTCGGCGAAGGGCTGGGCTGCAGCACGATTGGCGGTTGCGCGGCAGGCGCATCGGCCCCGCCACGGCAGAGCACTGCGCATAGAATCCCGGCGGCCAGCAAAGGCGGCAGCACGTACCAACTGCGCGACACGCGCGCGCGCGCCAACGGTACGGCTTCGACGCAGTTTTCGTCACAGATAATGCCCGGGCCGTATTTGACGATGCGGCCATCAGGCAGCCGGACAAATTCAGGATGATTCGGGCTTTCCTGCGCGCGCGCGCCTTGCCCTTGGGTATTGCCTGAACTCTGTGTTTGGCCTTGGGGTTGTTGCGTAGGTGTGTTGTCAACTATGGCGGGTTGCGGGAGGCGTGTGAATGCTGCACCCGCGTCCTGACGCAATTGCCGGTAGGTCACCGGGTCGGCCAGGGCCATCTGAACGAACAATGTGCTGAGCAGCACGGATGTGAGAATACGGCGAACCATTGCGGAACCTCAGCTTTATTACTTGAGCGAGTAACGTGCTCTATTTGCGGGGACGCTTCGTGCGATGAATTGAATTGCCCTGGCACCAATCATTAACTACGAACTGCCCGAATATGATTGCGATGTTTTAGGGCTTTGCTCCGCTGCCGGAGGGGATGGCGGATTATAGGGGCATCCTTCCGTTTCTGGCAAACAAAAACTTAGCCAATATCGCAGGGCGTATTGGTTGTTCGGTGCCCAGTCTAGTGCTCTTTGACACCGTCGGATGCGAGGCAAACGTGGCACTCAGGAGTTAAATTAGTGGCAGCGGCGTATTCTTGCCGCACCTTTTCGATGAAGTCCGCGACCTTGTCAGCCGCGACCAGGTTCAGCGTGCAGCCGCCGAAGCCGCCGCCCGTCAGCCGTGCGCCATAAACGCCGGGCGTGCGTTGAGCGATTTCAACCAGCACATCCAGTTCACGGCAACTGACTGCGTAATCGTGCCGCAAACTCTCGTGCGAGGCATAGAGCAATTTCCCGAAGTAAGGCAAATCGCCACGTTTCAATGCTTCGACGGCCAACGTGACGCGCTCGTTTTCGTTGATGACGTGGTTGCAGCGGCGGCGCAGCGTATCGGGCAAGACAGCGGCCACCTGATCGAATTCTTCGACCGCGACATCGCGCAAGGCCTGAATGCCGGGCAGATGCTGGGCCAGGCGGCGCACACCCTCGTTACATTCGGCGCGGCGCGTGTTGTATGCACCCGCGGCCAATTCGTGCTTGACCATTGAATTGCAAACGACGATGCGTGTATCGCGCAAATTCAGCGGCACGGCTTCGTGGCCGAGCGTGCGGCAATCAATCAACAGCGCGTGTCCGGCTTGGCCCAGGCACGCGCTGTATTGATCCATCACGCCGCATTGCGTGCCGGCAAATTCGTGCTCGGCGCGTTGCAGGATCAACGCCAGATCGAGCAGGTTGCAGGTTCGCTCGCTCAAACGCAGCAACGCGAAGCCAACCGCCGCTTCCAACGCCGCCGAAGAACTCAAGCCCGCGCCCAGCGGCACTTCGCTGGCGATCAATAAATCCGCGCCGCACAGTGTGTGCCCGGCTTGTTCCAGACAGGCCGCCACGCCGCGCACGTAATTGCTCCAACGCCCGCGTGCCACCGGACGCAAATCCGGCCCAAGCTCGAACTCAACCGCTTCGCCCAAATCACTGGCGCACACGCGCACGCGCCGGTCAGCGCGCTTGGCCGCCGCGACATAAGTGCGCCGGTCAAGCGCCAGCGGTAGCACGAAGCCTTCGTTGTAATCGGTGTGTTCGCCGATCAGGTTGACGCGGCCAGGGGCAGAGAAAAGGCGTGGCGCAGCGCCGAAGCGTTGCTGGAATTGAGCGGTAATTTGTTCTCGGGCGATCATTGGCATGGAGTTCAGGCTTCAGCCTGGGTTGGAGGGCGCGAACACAGGCTGAAGCCTGAACTCCATGCTCTCGCGCGTAAGTCCGGGCAAGGTACCAAAGGCGTGAACCGGCTTCTTTTGCCCCTTTGGGTTGAGAACGGTTTGGCAACGAGCTATTACTTGAGGGGCGGTTCGATCTTGATATCCACGTTGTAATCGTACCAAGTCATCACGCCTTTGGTTTTGACGCTGCCGGTCATGCCTTCAAACTCGGCCTTGTGCGGCAGTCCATCGAGAACGCCGATCCAGGTCTTGGCGTAGGTCGTGCCCTCGGCGCCGAGTAAATCCTTCGCGCTGCATTCAAAGACGAGCATCGCTTTGCCTGCGAGCGTGTCGGGTTGGACGAACTTGGCGTCGGTGGACTTGCGCAGCTTTTCGACCATCAGCGGATCACGGCTGGATTTCATCTGGTTTTGCAAGCCCGTCGGAACTCTTTGCCAGGAACCCAGGGTTTTCAGGAAGGCGTCTTCGCCGACCACGATCATATCGGTCGGCCCGGTAATCATGCGGAACCGGTCGGGCGCGACGAACTCATAGGTCGTCGTGGCCGTGAGGTCCTCGCGTGTGGCTTCGAGCCGGGCGCGATAGGCATTGGCCGCAAAGGCCTTTTGAAACGCATTCGCGAGGCCATCCAGCGGATTGGCCTTGGCTGCGGCAATGGCCGCCTCATTCTCGGGCTCAGGCGCTTTCGTCGCCGCCGCCACAGGCTGTTCCGCTTTGGGCGGCTCAGAACCGCATCCATTGGTTATTCCCGCCATCCCCACCAGCACCAGCACCTTTAACCAATTCATCCTGTAACTCCTTTGGTACTACCTTGCGAATGGCCGCCAAACTGGGCAGCCGTTTCAGCAGAGCTATCAATTCCGTTTCAATTTCATTGCGCGGTTTGCCAGCTTAATGTTTGGTCTGAATGACCGGCGCTTCGATTTTCAGGCGCGCATCATATTCCAACCAGGTCAGCACCGCACGCGATTTTATGCCTTCGTAATCGCCAAAGACTTCGGTCTTGCGCGGCAATCCGTCGGGCAGGCTTACCCACGTGCGCGAAAAGTTGCGGCCCTGGTGGCCGAGCGCATTCGTCATTTCGTACTCGAACAACTTTTGCGGCGGGCCATCGCCTGCGACCTCACTGACGTTTTTGACCGTGGTCAGCGGTTTGAGTTTGGCCGCCGCCGCCGCGCCCCAGAACACCGGCGCGTTGCCGACGTTAAACGTGTGCGAATCATCGGCCTCATCGCGCGGCGCGCGCTGCCAGATTTTGTCCATCTTCACGTAACCAGCCTGGCCGATGATGACGAACTCGAAGCCTTTGCCGAGCATGCGATAGCGATCCGGCGCGGCGAATTCCAAATCGAAGCCGCTCGCCTCGCCGTTCACCTCGGTTTCCATCCGCGCGCGGAAAGAGCGGCGCGCATGGGCCGCGCGCATTATGCCGAGCACCTCATCCACTGCTGTCGCCGCCGCTGCCACCGGCAATTTGCCGGTGGGCGTGGGCAGCGTCATTGCTTCGGTTGCTGGCGCGGATGGTGCGCTAGCGCCGGCTTCTCCGGCAGGTGGGCTTGCCACCGCACCGCTGCAACCGCTCGCCGCTAGCAAACCGCCACACAAAGCCGCGATCAAAAAGCTTTTCTGCATCCAAACACCGCTCACCACACATCACCTCTCAAGCGAAATAAATCCACAAGCCAATCACAGTGACCACCAGCACCGCCGTGAACACCAGATTCCAACGCCGCAATCCCGGCGTCGCCGCTGCGCTTTCGATGGCGACCAGCTTGTGCGCCGTCGCAAAGGTCAGCCCCGCCAATTGTTCTTCGCTCGGCGCGGGCGTCAGCAAACTGACCACGATCAACACCGCCACGCAGATGATGAACATGAACACCGCGAAATGCAGGAAGTTCATGCCTACGAACCAACCCAGGAAACCGCTCAGCGTCTGCCCGGCATAAATCACTTCCAAAATGAACCGCACCGCGCCCAGCACAAAGCCGGCCAGTAACGAAGCCAGCGCGCCCTGGCCATTCACCCGCCGCCACGCAATGCCGAAGAGGAAGACCGCGGCAATCGGCGGCGAAACGTAAGCCGACACGCTCTGCAAATAAATCCAAAGCTGCGAACTGATGCGCCCCATCAGCGGAATCCACAACAGCGCCAGCACTACCATCAAGAGCGTCGCAAGCCGCCCGACATTGACCAACTGCTTTTCCGAAGCCGTGGGCCGCAGCTTCTTATAAAAATCCATCGTGAAGATGGTCGAGCTGGAATTAAACACCGCGCTCAAACTCGACATCAGCGCTGCCAACATCGCGGCGATCATCACGCCCTGCAAACCCACCGGCATCAGCCGCGTCACCAGAATCGGAAAGGCCGCATTGGAATCCGCCGCCATTTCCGCCGGATACAGCGCCCGCGCGATCATGCCTGGCACGACCAGCATAAAGACCGGCAGGATTTTCAAAAAGCCCGCGCCAATCGTGCCGCCGCGCGCGTGTTCGATATTCTTGGCCGCCAACGTGCGCTGCACGATGACTTGATCGGTGCACCAATACCAGATGCCTAAGATCGGCGCGCCAAAGAAAATCCCAGTCCACGGGAATTCCTTGTCCGTCGCCGGTTTCATCATGTGAAAGAACTCTGGCGGCACGCTCGCCTGCAAGCCCGACCAGCCGCCGACTTTGTCCAACCCGATGAACATCAGCAGCAACGCGCCACCGACCAGAATCACCGTCTGGATGACTTCGGTGTAAATGACCGCCGCCATCCCGCCCGCAATCGTATAAATCCCCGTCGCCACCACCAGCGCCAGCGTGCTTTGCCACATCCCCCAGCCCAGCACCGCCTTCAACACAATCGCGCCGGCAAACAGCGCCACCGCAATCTTGGTGAAGACATACGCGATAAGCGAAACCGTGGCCAGATAAGTGCGGCACGCGCCGTTGTAGCGCCGCTCCAAAAACTCCGGCATCGTGTAAACATTCGAGCGCAGGTAAAACGGCACGAAGACCCAGCCCAGCAACAACACGATCAGCGCCGCCAGCCATTCAAAATGGCCCACCGCCAGCCCCGACGAAGCGCCCGTCCCGGCCAGCCCGATGAAATGCTCGCTGCCGATGTTCGATGAAAACAGCGAGGCGGCAATCGCCCACCACGCGACATTGCGCCCGGCCAGAAAGTAATCGGCGGTGTTGCGTTCGCGGCGCGCGAAATACCAGCCGATGGCAAAGATCACGGCGAAATAGAGCGCCAGCACGATGTAATCAATCGTCACCAGCCGCGCCACGCCGCCAGTTTGCCCAGTCTGCAAAGACTGCAAAAGCAAGAGGGGCACTTGCATGAAATTCTAGTCCTCGTTGGGATTGCTGTTGTTGGGATGCTCGCCTGAATGATGCGAGACAAGAGCAGATGCGGACGGCGGGCAGTATAGCTTTGTTCGCAATGATTGCAAGAAAACATTTCACCTGGGTACGCACCGCTTCCAGCGGGCAGTCGTGGTGTCGGACGCAACAATGCCGGAAGGTTTTCCTTCGGCATCAGTCCGTCTCATGCCGAGTCCGCACGCTGGAAGCGGTGCGTACCCAGGGTTAGCCAAGACGGCGATACAGCCGCGCCCGCACCCGTTCGAGCACGAGTTCCCGCTCCAATTCCCACCCCCAAGCCCGTTTGATCTCCGGCCGTTTGTGCGGTGTCAGGATCAGCAAGTGCGGGGCCAATTCCGCCAGTCGAAAGAGCAGCGCAGGCAAGCGCGAGACCGGTAGCAAATGCAGGGCGAAGCTGCACACGACGAGCGAATAGCTGCGCCCGCTCAGCGCCCCCTCGGCAATCTGTTCAAAACTCAAAGCCGCCGCCGCCTGCCCGGTGCGCGCCAGATAGGCCGCGCCGGTGTAAGGGTCTACGCCGTCAATCGGCCCCGCGCCCAAAGCGTGCAAGACCAGCGTCGCTTCGCCGCTGCCACAGGCCAGATCGAGCACGCGCGTCAGCTTGAGGCGCCATTGCGGCATGACCGCGCGCAACACCGCACCGATGGCCGCTTCGTGCGGATTGCGGTAGTCCGCGCCGTGTTGTTCATAGAAGGCTTGCGCGCCGAGTTGTTCGTATTGAGGGCGAATCGCTTCTGTCATAACCAATCAATGTCAGCGGGTCAATGTCAGCGGGTCTTTGCTGCGCGCTGCTGGTACAAGTTTCAGGCAAGACTGCGCAAACGGCAAAGGCCCCGCGCCCTTGAAAACGCGAGGCCTTTGCTTGCTGCGGCGCTGGCTCAGTTGTTAATGCCGTTATGAATGGCGTACTGATCGAAGCGCGTGGTCTTCAAACAAGTCGGCAGGCTCAGGTCTTTGGCCGCCTCACGCATGTTCGTGAAGTAGTTGTCCTTCTGCAAACCGCTGCGCAAGCGCGTGTCGCGATAGAGCCGCAGCATATCGGTGCGCGTCGGGTGATTGCCGCATTGCGCATCTACATTGGTGTACCAGTCCCAGAAGAAAAGCATCCAGTCTTCGACGGTCGCCGCGCCTTGATAGGAATCGGTGCAATCCCCGTCGCCGGCGGTGCAGCAAACGTTTTTCAAGCGCCCGCCCGAAACCACGCCCACGCCGTCGCCGTGCCGTTCCAGATCGTGATGACTGCCCAGCCAGTGGAAACTGCCTTCTGTGTTGTGATTGTTCCAGACGATGGCCGCGACGAAGTGCGCGAAGCCTTCGCGGAAGCCGACGGCGCCCCACTCTTTCGAGCGGATCGAATAGCCGTATTCGTTGTTGTCCGGGTCGTCCGAAGTGCCGCAGGCGTTCGGATCAACGTTGTGACTGAGCGAGACGTTCACTTCGCCGCCGTTTTGGGCGTCCGCGTGCGCGCCGTAATAAATGGCCGCGTAGGCGTGGCCCAATTCGTGCGAGACGACGAATTTGCGCTGCGATTGCAGCTTGCTCGACGTTTCGTCGAAGTTGTCGAGCTTGATGTAGTGACGGCCTGCGGTGATGTAGCTGTTCGATTCGCCCCAGTGCGCCGACGACCAGCCGCCGTCGTCCGGCGCATTGTCCATCGCCACGTGAAAGGCTTTATTGGAAGTGCCGATGTTCAGGCGATACAAGCTGAAGTTGAGCGCGGCCATTGCCGTCCATTCGCTGTCATAAGAACCATAGGCGTAATAGTTCAGGCCGCCCGGCGTCGGCGTGATGTAATGGGTTCTGTTGTAGGTCGTGCCCGGATATTCCGAAAAATCGTTCGGGTCGTTATGCACGCGGATGTAGTTGCCGGTCAGGCCGGTCGAGTAGGCGTAAACCTTCAACAAAAACTGCCCGCTGTCGTTGTGCGACCAGTTGAAACAGCCCGTGTCGCGCTCGGTGTCGAAGGTTTGCGACCAGTTGCCGCGCGTCAGCTTGACGCGCACGCCGTAAGCCGGCACGTCAACGCCGTCATTCCAATTGATGCGGTAATCTTCCAGGCCGCCCGCGTTCGGGCCGTTGGCAATGGGGATGCCGGAATCAATGGTCTGCGAACGGAACAACACGCAAGTGCGATATTTTTTGGCCGCTGCCGCCACGGCCGGTTGCGCCTGCAAGCCACCTAGAGCGTTGTTGGCCGGAGCGTTGTTGGCCGGAGCGTTGTTGGGCGCGCCATTGGATGAGTGGCTGCGCCTGCCGTCGCCTTCATCCTGGGCGACCTGTTGCGTTTCCTGGCGCAGCGTGTCAGCAGTCGTGTTACCCGCGCCGCTGAACAGCACGCGCGTCAAGCCAGCGTTGTCTGGGTCGCCGGTGAGTTCGCGCGCCACACCGCGATAATCGCCGCTGTTGAAGCGCTCGCGCAGCGCCTTTTTCCCATAAAACGCCAGCGCCGCCACGTCCGGCCCGCCTGGCACGGGCGCGCTCGTCGGATGAAAGAAGGCGGGCTGCGAAATGTTCGCTTCGCCCCGCTCGCCGGCTTCGCCAAGGCTGTGCGCCGTGGCGTGCAGACGGCCCGAAAAAAGCAGGTTGTTGATTTGCACGCCGAAACGGCGCACATCCACCGCTACGGTTTGATTGCCGAACGGCGCCAGCCGCACTGCGCCGTAATCCAATTTCCGATCCGCCAGCGCACCGTCGTCGGCGTTGATGACCAGACGCAGATGCTGCGGCGTCGCGCTCGTGTTTTCCACCCGCAGCATGAGGCTGCTGCCGCGCGTTTCCAACACGCGGCCATCATCCGCCAGCCCTTCCCAGGCCAGTCTGACCTCCGAGGGCGGCTCTTGCAGGATTTCGTCATCACTGCGACTGGTGGTTTGCAACGCGCCGGAAGAGACGGTCGCGCCCGCTTTCCAGCCGGGCGACGCGGCGCTTGCTAGAATTAACAGACCGGCGAACAGGCCCGTCAGTGTTTGCTTGGTTGTCTGATTCGTGGTTGGCATCTTCACTTCCTCCAAATTGTTTTGCTGTGTTTTCGCTTGCCGGTCAGTTGCCGGCGAAATTGATTCACGCGCGGTTGGACAGCGCTTGATTGATGGCGCTGCCGCCGCTGTTTTCGATGAGCACGACGTTCTCATCAGCTAAGGCGCAAATTGGCGACGGAAACTATCAACGAGGAAAATTTTTTTAGCTTGGCGGGCGTGCAGGTTGATTGGCTGACTGTGTGCTGTGGCAGCGTGTTGCTTAATTACTGATTGCTGAATAACAGCCGGCAACGGCGGCGCTAAGTGGGTTCGGGTGTGGGCTCGGGGCGGTTCTTGACGGTCTTCGCAACCGTCCACTAAGATGCGCGCTCGTTGGTCAGGGCCCCTTAGCTCAACGGTTAGAGCAGAGGACTCATAATCCTTTGGTTGTAGGTTCGAATCCTACAGGGGCCACTCCCTAACCTCGCTGCCAAACAACCGCCTGCGAATTGCTGGCGGCAGGTCTCACGGCTGCCGCTTTTGTTGATGAGACTGAAATGAGACCAGCACTTCAGCCTGTGGTTTCGCGCGGATTGAGTTGCTGGCGGCGCGTGCTGCCTCTAACTCCGTGGTGACATAATGCTGCTGTGCGATGCGGGGCGCATGGGGGTTGAACCAGCGCGTATCCTGCTTTTCGATTGAGCTAGGCAGACACCTGCGCGGCGCTTTTGGCTTGCGGTCAAAGATTGCTGTGGGCGCGGGCGCGGGCGTGAGCACGCGGGGCAGCCAATCCAAATCATCACTGTGCTGCTCTTGGTAAATTAGTTCGCCGAAAAAAAAACGAAACAGGCACTGATAGTTCAAAATGGGCTTGCCATAATGAGCACGCTGCACCTATTAGTGAGTTCGACTTAGACTCTCACTGGGTCATTCCAGCGTCTTCACAACATTCTGCTTACGCGCTGGACCGACAGACTC
>JANOWX010000421.1:0-8119 GCA_031418175.1 Acidobacteriota bacterium
TCGCCGCCCGAGGCTCCGTGGGTAGCATTGCTGCTACGACGCACGCTCGTTTGGCTACCTGTCTAACGGGCAATTTCCAGGGTCGGGACGTTTCACCCGACCAGATCGAACCGAGTTACTGGCGCACCGAAGAAACGAAGAGATCGAAGGAAGAAGAGAAGAAGCAGAAAACCTAACCAGCCTTCTGATCTTCTCTTCGTGTCCTTCGTTTCTTCGTGGTTTCATTTCCAGCGCGGTTACACTACGCCTTCGGATGCACCCACGGTTTGCGGTATTCGCGCTGCAATAACTTGTTGGCTTCGGCGTCACCGGCGACTTGCTGTTTGACGGCATCCCACTTGAGCGAACGGCCCAGCTTCAACGAATGATTCGCCAGGATGCAACTGGTTGTCGAGATGTGGCCCTGTTCGATGTCGGCGACGGGCTTGTCGCGCGTTTCGATGCAACGCAACAAGTCGCGCATGTGGCCGCGAATCGCGGGCGCGACGTGTTTCTCCAAATCCTTTTCGACTTTGTCTATCGGGTATTCTTCGAGTTCGAGTTTCACGTCTTGATGAATCGGCTGCTCATTCTTATCCATCGGCATGTAATCGTAACTGTTCACGCTCGCCTTCAACGTGCCCTTGTCGCCATAGATCGTCGCGCCCCACGGATATTTCGGATCGGGCGGATGGCCGTAGCTGCGATGCTGCCAGACCACGGGGAAGTCGGGGAAAGCAAAGGTCGCCGTTTGCGTGTCGGTGATGTTCGCCTTGCTGTTTTTGTCTATCAGAATACCGCCATTCGACGAAATCTCCTGCGGCCAGCCCAGGCCGCACATCCAGCGCACCATGTCGAGCATGTGAATGCACATATCGCCGACGATGCCGTTGCCGTATTCCATAAACGCGCGCCAACTGCGCGGATGCACCAGCTTGTTGTAAGGCCGCATGGGCGCTGGGCCCGTCCACATTTCGTAATCCAGATAATCGGGCGGCGCGCTATCGGGCGGATTCTCTTTCGTACGCATGTGGTAGTAACAATAAATCTCGATCAGCCCGATCTTGCCGAGTTTGCCGGCTTGGACGATCTGCTCTTTGGCTTCGATCAGATGCGGCGTCGAACGGCGTTGCGTACCGACTTGCACAACACGTTTGTGTTTGCGCGCGGCGGCAACCATCGCTTGCCCCTCGATGACGTCAACGCTGATGGGTTTTTGAACGTAAATGTCCGCGCCCGCCTCACAGGCCGCAATCATCGGCAGCGCGTGCCAATGATCGGGGGTGGCGATCAGCACAATGTCCAAATCTTTCTCTTTGAGCAGCGCGCGGTAATCGCTGTAAGTGCGCGGCGTCTTTTTGGATTCCTGCCGCCCGGCCACCTGTTCGGCACAATCGGCGAGCATCTTTTTGTCTACGTCGCAGAGCGAGACGACCTCGACCGGCGCGACTTGCAACAGGCGGAACAGATCGGATTTGCCGTACCAGCCGGTGCCGATCAGCCCGACGCGCGCTTTCTTCTGCGCGAATTCTTCGGCGTATTTGTAATGCCGGCGCAAGACTGCCGGGGTGAGTGCAAAGCCTGCGCTTTGGCGCATGAATTCTCGACGTTGCATAGAACGATCCTCCTGGTGAATAACGGACAACCCTGGGTACGCACGCTTCCCAGCGTGCTGCGTGGCGGGAGGCGGGATCATGCCGAAGGGATACCTCTCAGCATTAGCCCGTCTATTGCCACAAAGCACGCTGGGAAGCGTGCGTACCCAGGCTAACCAAGTTTCGTTGTCTGATGCGCGACCATCTGCCAGCGCCCTTTGATCTTACTGTAGACGTGAATCATCCGCGCATCCACGGTACGGTCGGCGCCATTCGCTTTCAGCTTGATCAATGCGTGGCAGGTCACAATCGCGGTGTTCCCATATAAATTGACTTTGATGTCGTCGCGCTCAATCGAAACATATTTCGTCCCGCCTGCTTTGAGGTTGGTTAAGTACTTGGCCTTATCGTCCACACTGCCGCTGGAATGCGTGTAAACCAGCGTATCGGCGTAAAGCGTTTCAAGCCTGACGGTATCGGCTTTGAGCAGCGCGTCCACCCAGTCTTGTTCCAGCTTCAGCACGGCCTGTTCGAGGCCGCTTCCTTTTTGCGCAGCGGCTTGCACCAACAGCGCCGCGCTGACCAGCAGGCAAACTATCCACAAGGTTCTTTTCATGTTCATTGCTCCGGATAAAAGCCGCTCAGCCGCAGCCTGCCCACACCTAGTACAGCCGCGTCTTTGCTGGCGTTACGATCCAGTGGTTTTAAGTGAATTAATTGCGGGAACTAAAAGACGCGCGCATTCTAGCTGCGCCTGGTCAGGCTGACAAGGTTGCGTGGTTTGGTGAAACAATAGTAGGACGGACTTTAGTCTGTCCTACGGTCAGTTCTGCGCGCGCGGGCAAACCAAAGTCTGCCCTACTCTTCATTGCAGTAATGCAGGTAAGGCCTCAGTTATTCTTTTGACGGCGTGCTTCGATAAAGGCGTAACCCACGATCAAACCCAACGGCAATAAAACAAATGGCAGGTAGAGCAGAACTACCAGCACCTTCTCGATGATTTCCATCATCGCAATCCTCCAGATAACTGCGTAACGAGAAAGCCGCGAACCGCATGCGCACAGGCCCACAAAAAAGACCTGCATCGCACCGTTCAAGCATCCTCAGAAACAACAGGGGGCAAGCTGCATCACGGTCGTGTTATTAGGTTGGGGGAGGTGAAGTTGTTAGGGGGATGGCGCATCTTACTGGGTGTGGCCGTTTTTGAGCAAGAGGCTTTCTTCGGCAGGCTCAGTTTTTTCAATGTGCTCCATCCGTACGCGCGCGATGCGCCGCTGAATGACCCGTTCGACGGTGAAGCGCATCTCTTCGTGTTCGACCACATCATTGGCCGAAAGCATGCGACCGGCCTGGGCCAGCAGGAAGCCCGCGACCGTCGTGTAATCGTCCGATTCCGGCAGCCGCAGATTGAATTTGCGATTGGCATCGCGCACCGACAGGCTGCCATCCAGCGTGAAGACGCCCGCGCTGTGTTCGCGCAGCTTTTCAGCCAAGGCTTCGTCGTGTTCGTCCTGAATGTCGCCGACAATTTCTTCCAGCACGTCTTCGAGCGTCAAAATGCCTTCGACGCCGCTGTGTTCGTCCACCACGATGGCCAGGTGCGTGCGCTGGCGTTTCAATTGTTGCAGGATGTCGCCCAGCTTGGCCGTATCGGGAATGAAGAGCGCCGGGCGCATCGCCTGCTTCATTACGAACTTGCTCTCGCTCTTTTTCAGCAACAACTGCATCACGTCTTTGCTGTGCAAAATGCCGACGATGTTGTCGAAGGTCTCGTGATACACCGGCAAGCGCGAATAGCCCGAATGTTGAAACACGCGAATCACATCGTGGAAGGTGGCCGAATCTTCGACCGCCGTGACTTCGCGGCGTGGGATCAGCACTTCGCGCGCCGAGAGTTCGGCAAAATCGAAGACGTTGTAAATCAGGTCTTTCTCTTCACGTTGCAGATGGCCCGATTCGTGGCTGGCGTTGATCATATAGCGAATCTCTTCTTCGGTATAAGCCACGTGATGGCCGGGGCGGAAGTGCACGCCGAAGAGCCGCAAAAACCTGACGCCCGAAACGTTGATCAGCCAGATAACCGGTTTGAACGAGCGATAAAAAATCTGCATCAGCCGCGCCGTCGCCAATGACAAGGTCTCGGCCTTCTCGATGCCCAAGGCCTTCGGCGCATATTCGCCCAGCACCAGATGCAAATAAGTGATCACCAGCAACGCCACCGCCACCGCAATCGAATGCGCCAGCCAGACGGCGGCATTGGCTGGGATTACACGCTGCAACAGCGGCTCGAACATATGCGCCAGCGTAGACTCACCCACTGCACCCAGCGCCAAACTTGCCAGCGTGATGCCGAACTGGCTGGCCGAGAGCATCGCGTCCAGATGATCGAGCGCCCACAGCACCGAATGCGCGCCCAGCTTGCCCGCCGCCGCCAGCGTCTCGATGCGCGCGCGCCGCACGCTGACCAGCGCGAATTCGACCGCGACAAAAAAGCCGTTGGCGAAGACCAGCAAAAAGATGATGAAGAGTTTGAAAAGGTTTGAGGTCATAAAACGCGCGGGATTATAGCTCACGCAACCAAAGGGCACTAATCTTGAGCAACGATTGATTTTTGCCAGCCACAACGCTAACCTGCGCGCGCTCGCGTTGCCCCGCAAGCTCACCCTGGAAATCATCCCCTTTCACGCTCCCCCACGAGCGTCTCGTCAAGCAGCGCTCTTCAACCGCATCCCGCTCTGGAGACAAATAATGCCGCGCCTTACTGCTGTACGGTTGAAATACTTCGCGTTCGCCCTTTTCGCGCTGTGCGTTTGTATGAGTTTCAACGGCACATCGCCCGCGCCCGCCACGACTGCCGCGCAAACGCTGCCGCCGCTCACTTACGACATCGTGTATGTGCGCGCGCCGCGCTTTGGCGACAACACCAACACCATCTGGCCCGAAGTCTCGACACCGCTGCTGCCCGAACCGAACGCCGATTTGATGCTGCTGCATCCGAACGGCAGCGAAGAGGTCTTGTTCGCCGCTGGCGTGAACGGCGCGGTGGTTGATCCGTATGTTTCCTACGACGCCCGGTCGGTGCTCTTTGCCTACTACCCCAACTTGCGCAACCTGAATACGCAGCGCGCCGGGCGTGATCGCGGTTTGTCGCGCGAGGGCGCGGATATTTACCGCATTGAAATCGCCAGCCGCCAGGTCACGCGCCTGACCAATCAGGAATTCACGCCCAACACCGGCAACAACGCGAATTTCGATTGCACACGTTCGCAAACGAACTGCCCGCAGATCGGCGTCTTCAACACCGGCCCCGCGCCGCTGCCCGATGGGCGCATCGTGTTCACCTCGACGCGCGACAACTTTGTGCCGAACAAAATGTTCAACTCGGCGCAACGCGTGACGCAGCTTTATGTGATGGACGGCGACGGCAAGAACGTACAGAACATCGGCCATCTGAATGTCGCGGCGGCGCTGCATCCCTTCGTGTTGAAAGACGGGCGCGTGGCGTTCACCTCTTGGGAAAACATGGGGACGCGCGACGACCGCGCGTTTACGCTGTGGACGATCTGGCCTGATGGGACGCGCTTCGAACCGTTCTCAGGTTTCGGCGACTCGCACTTCGCGCACCATTTCATGACGCAACTCACGAACGGCGACATCGTCGTGTGCCGCTACTACAACTTCAACACCAACGGCTTTGGCGAGTTGTACCGCTTTCCTGTTGCGCCCGGCACGCCGGCGGAGTTTCAACCCATCCCGCTCGACAGCGCGGCGGTGGACGAGATTCCGCTCAAACGTATCGGCTACACGCGCCTCACGCCCTTCACCGATGCCGAAGACTTCCCCGCCCCGTGCAAGGTCGGCGATCCGATCTATCCGCCCGTGCCCTGCGCCAATGGCAACAACTCCCGCGTAGGCAAATTCACGCTGCCCTCTGCCGCGCCCAACAATGAACTGCTGATGGTTTACACACGCGGCGCGGCTAATCACAACGGCATCTATGTCAACGCGGGCTTGGACACGCCCTATTACGACGGCGGCATTTACCGCACGCGCGGCGAGCAGGTGTTGCAACGCCCCGAAGATTTGGTGCTGGTCAAAAACAGCCCGCAATACAATGAACAATGGCCGCGCGCCGTGGTGCCGTATAAACAAATCTATGGCGTGGACGCGCCCGCCACCTTGCCCGATTTGAAAAATGACGGCGCGCTCGACACGCGTTTACCCGAAGGTACGCCGCTGGCGCTGATCGGCACGTCCTCGATGATTTCGCGCGACACGCGCCCCTTCAAAGGCGACCGTTTTTACTGGCACGAAAACTTCGGCGACCGCAATTGGATTCAGCAAGGCGCGGACGCGGGCCTATACAGCGACAACGACATTTACGCCGTGCGCATACTGGCGTTGCAGCCCATCACCGACCGCAGCTATCCCAACGACTCGCGCGCCTTCGATTCAAACTTCAGCGAACGCGTGCGCATCCTCGGCGAAATCCCCGTGCGCAAAGAGGGCGTGATGGATGCGCAGGGCAATACCGACACGTCTTTCCTCGCCAAGATTCCCGCCGATGTGCCCTTCACCTTTCAGACGCTCGACCGCAACGGCCTGGTGTTGAACATGGCGCAGACCTGGCATCACCTGCGGCCCGGCGAAGTGCGCGTCAATTGCGGCGGTTGCCATGCGCACAGCAAAGCGCCGCTCAACTTCGCCACGACCACCGCCGCGCAGGCGAATTACCAAGTCCGCGATCTGGCCGCGACCACGCCAATGCTGAACGTGGACGGCTCCAACACGCCGGGCGTCACGACGCTCAACGCCAAAAGCACGACGCTCGAATACCTGCGCGACATCCGCCCTATCCTGCAAGCCAAGTGCGCGTCCTGCCACAGCACGCAAGGCGGACGCGCGCCCGAAGCCGGGTTGAATCTGGACATGGACGCGCGTTTGACCAGCGATGGTTTTCCGGCGACGTATGCCTGGCTGGCGCGTCCTTACACGGCGGCCAATCAGACCACGCGCTCGCTCGCGCCCGAAGGCTATTGGTTTTATCCGCAGGTGACGCGTTACATACGCGCGGGTCAGGCGCGCCAAAGTTTGCTGGCGTGGAAGATTTTCGGGCGGCGCTTGGATGGTCGCAGCAACGCTGATCGCCCGACTGAACGCATCTCCGGCGATCCAACCACAGTCCCCGCCCCTTGGCGCTTCTTTGAATGCGATCTGGATTTCACCGGCACGCAGATGCCGCCGCCCGGTTCCGGCTTCACGCTGACGTGGGAAGAGCGGTTGAAGATTGCGCGCTGGATTGATCTGGGCGCGCCGATTGACCTGACGCAACACGTCGCGCGCCCTTACGCCGGTTTCTTTGAAGACGACTTGCGTCCGACGCTGGCGCTGACACCAAGCGTTGCGCCCACCAACAACACGCTCACACGCTTCGTCATCGGCGCGTATGATTTGGAAAGCGGTGTTGATTCCGTCACGCTCGCGCTCACGCTGGATCGCGCCGTCGGCAACATCGCTGCGGGCGCAAACCTTGCCGCTGGCTTGACGATCAGCGATGGCGGCACTGTGACGATCAATCTACCCACACCAATTAATCTCGCCACCGGCCCGCTCACCGCCACGTTGCAAATCCGCGACCGCGCCGGACACACCAGCAAAATCATCCGTACCTATCGCGGCAACAACACTATTGGGGCGCCGCTAGCCATCGCCAACGTTTCGGCGGCCAGTTACAGCGCCACGCCGCTCGCGCCCGCCGCCATCATCGCGGCCTTCGGCACGAATCTGTCAGCGGCGACGAATAGCGCCAACACGACGCCGCTGCCGACGACATTGGCCGGCACGACGGTGACGGTGCGCGACAGCGCAGGCGTTGAACGCACGGCGCCGCTGTTTTTCGTTTCGCCGAATCAGCTCAACTATCAAATGCCGCCTGAATGCGCGCCCGGCACGGCCACGATTACGGTCATCACGTCAACGGGCATCGTCTCGCAAGGCACGACGACCATCGCCGCCGTTGCGCCGGGCCTCTTCGCCGCCAATGCCAGCGGCCAGGGCGTCGCGGCCGCGCTGGCCTTGCGCATCAAGAGTGATGGCGCGCAAAGCTACGAGGCGATTGCGCGCTTCGATCCAACCTTGCAACGTTACGTCGCACAGCCGATTGATTTGGGCCCGGCGAATGAGCAGGTGTATTTGATCGCTTTCGGCACGGGCTTCCGCAATCGCAGCGGCTTGGCCGCCGTGAGCGCGCGCATTGGCGGTGTGGATGCGCCGGTTAGTTTCGCCGGACCGCAAGGCGCGCTGGTGGGCGTGGATCAAGCCAACGTGCAATTGCCGCGCGGCTTGCTTGGACGCGGTGAGGTCGAGGTGTTTTTGACGGTGGATGGCAAAGCGGCGAATGCGGTGCGGATTAGCGTCAAGTGATACGCCGGTCGAAATCCAAAGGAGTTGTGCATGTCGCGTGCGACGGCTTGAAAGGATGAAAACTGCGGTGCGCCCGTACCGTAGGTTGTCTAACCTGCGGAGCACTTCAGCAGCCAACCGCT
>JANOWX010000422.1:0-2708 GCA_031418175.1 Acidobacteriota bacterium
TGGGAACGCGGCTTTGTGCGCTACAACCGCGTGAGCAAACAGATGAGCACGTTGCTCAAAGACGGGCGGCTTTATTCCGGCTTCCGTTTGTCCAAAGACGGGCGCACCGTCGTGCTGAACAGCGCGGAAGGGAATCGGCCCGGTGATTTGTTTGTGACCGATGCCGAATTCAAGAACCTGCGGCGCTTGACCAATCTCAATCCGCAACTGCAAGCCAAGAAGCTGAGCAAGACCGAATTGTTCTCATACCTTGATGCCGATGGCACGCGCAGCTACGGCGTGCTCTATTACCCGGCGGATTACGAGCCGGGCAAAAAGTATCCGACCGTCTTCAACATCTACGAGCAATTTTTTGACGACACGTTTAACGGCACGCTCAACGTGCTGACCAACGCGGGTTACGCCGTCGTGCAACCGTCGGTCAATCTGGAACAGGGCTTCCCCGGCGAGGCGTGGGCGAAAGGCGTGACCGCCGCCGCGAACAAGCTGATCGAGATGGGTGTGGCCGATCCCGAGCGGCTGGGCGTGCAGGGGACGAGTTATGGCGGCTATGCGACGAACCTGCTCATCACGCAGACCAACCGGTTCAAAGCCGCGATCAACATTTCGGGCAAGGTGAATATGATCAGCTTTTACACCGACAGCCCGCGCCTGGGCGTGCGCAACATACACGCGCCCGAAAAGAGCCAGGATCGCATTGGCGCGACGCTCTGGCAGCAGCCGCAAAAATACCTCGCGCATTCGGCGATCATGTACGCCGACCGCATCAAGACGCCGTTGTTGTTGCTGACCGGCGAGCAGGATCACAACGTGCCCGCGCGCCAGGCGCTGGAGATGTATTACGCGCTGCGCCGGCTGAACAAAGAAGTCGCCTGGATTAGTTACACCAACGGCGGCCACGGCATGCCGACGACGACGGTGGACGAGGTGCACGATTACCACCGCCGCATCGTGCAGTGGTATGACGATCACTTGAAAGGCGATTTGAAGAAGAAGGCGGAAGAGAAGACGGTGAGCGGACAAAATTGATTGCGGATTGCATATTGCGGATTGAACTTGGAGCGTGGCTTAGTTTCTTGGGGCTCGTGAAAGGAAATCCCGCCAATGAAGTTGCTCGGTTTTTGTGCGTTATTCGTCGCCAGCGTTTGCCTCGATTCGCTGCCGCAGTGTGCCGCACAAACCTCCAGATCAAACATCCTGATTTTGTATGCCGACGATTGGCGGCATGACACGTTGGGCATTGCCGGGAACCCCGTTGTCAAAACACCGCACCTGGACGCGTTGGCGCGTGCGGGCGTGCGCTTCACACGGGCGCACGTGACGACTTCGATTTGCGGGGTCAGCCGGGCGACGCTGTTCACCGGGCAATGGATGGCGCGCCACACCAATCCGGCGTTCGAGATGTTCAAGACGCCGTGGGCTGAAACCTTTCCGGGCTTGTTGCGGGCAAATGGTTATTGGGTCGCTCACATCGGCAAATGGCACAACGGCAAATTCCCGGCGGAGCAGTTCGATTTTGGCCGCGCTTATGCGGGCAAGCATTTCATCAAAGAGCCGGACGGCACACAGATTCACGTCCAGCAAAAGAACGAGAATGACGCGCTCGAATTTTTGCGCGCGCGGCCCAAAGACAAACCGTTTTGTTTGACGCTGGCGTTTTTCGCCACGCACGCCGAAGACGACAATCCGAAACAGTATTTGTATCAGCCCCAGAGCGCGGCGCTGTATCAAGATGTCAGCATTCCCATTCCACCGACCGCAGGCGATGAGTATTTCAAACGCCTGCCGCCTTTCATCGCCAACGAAAAGAACGAGGGGCGCAACCGCTGGCATTGGCGTTTCGATACGCCGGGAAAATATCAGCAATACATGAAAGCCTATTACCGGCTGGCGACCGAGGTGGATGCGACCGTGGGGCGCGTGCTGGCGGAATTGAAGGCGCAGGGATTGGACGGCAACACGCTGGTGATTTTCACGGGCGACAACGGCTACTTTCACGGCGAACACGGGCTGGCGGACAAGTGGTATCCGTATGAAGAATCCATCCGCGTGCCGTTGCTCGTGCGCGACCCGCGCCTGCCGAAAGCAAAGCGCGGGACGACGAATGACGATTTCGTGCTGAACCTGGACACTGCGCCAACGATTCTGGCGGCAGCCGGTGTGGCCGCGCCCGCGCGCATGCAAGGGCGCGATTTCGCGCCGCTTTATCTGGCCGCGAAAAAGCCCGCCTGGCGGCAAGAGTTCTTTTACGAACACGCGACCATCCGCGACACCAGCTTCATCCCGTCGTCTGAAGCGCTGGTGCGGCGGGATTTCAAATACATCTATTGGCCGGATTTCAAATACGAAGAATTGTTTGATCTGAAGCGCGACCCGCGCGAGACGCGCAATCTGGCGAACGATGCGGCGCGGGCGCAAACGCTGGCAACGCTGCGGCGACGCTTTGCCGAATTGAAGGCGGCGGCGCGCTGATGTTTGCAGAGCAAAGTATGGTAAAGCGCCGCAGCCGCCGGTGCGGTACAAGGAGCGGTAGCGACTTGGTTGCTTGGCAGGTTGCACTTGCGCCCGGACCAAGTCGCTACCGCTCCTTGTATCGCACCAGTGACCAGTACACACAATTGCAAATCAAGTTAACCGTGGCCTGTGCTTATTTCGACGCGCAGCGTCTTTGGAGTGCGTGCGGCACAGGCCGCCGCTTTGGTAGTCCC
>JANOWX010000423.1:0-13478 GCA_031418175.1 Acidobacteriota bacterium
CCGGGCGCGTGGTCGCGCTGGTGGTTAACCGGCGCTACCCCGCGCAAACCCGTAAACCCACTTGCAAACCGTTTTAGAAGGATTTCGTAAGGATTTCGGAACGATTTCGTTACTTTCCCGCGCTGCCAGTGAGAAAAGAAACCTGTTCAAAGCGGCGGCCTATTCAAAGCGGCGGAAGGATAACACGCTTGCCGCCATTGGCTCACACACCGCACTATGAAACAGACACAACGCATCACGATCACGGCTACGCGACGGCGCATTCTGCGCGTTCGTTACCCGTTCGCCGATGCGACGTGTCCGGCTTGTGGCCGCGCCATGAATGATCGGTCAAAACCAAAGGAATCCGTTATGCGCAAAATACTGACGATTGCCGGTTGGCTCTTTTTACTCGGTTTGCTTTTCATTCCGTGGCGCATGTTCAGAACAGCGGCCAGCGTCTCACAAGGCCAGCGCATCACTGTGCAACTGCGCACGAGCAGTTATTCAACCACCATTCAGGGAAATTCGATTTTTGGCGATGGAGGTTGCCCCAACGGCGGCGGTTCGATGGATTTGAATACGGCGAGGCTGACCGCGCCTTACGCTTACGAATGCAAAGAGGAAAAGCTGGCTGGGCAAGCCGTAGTGAATTTCCCGGCGGGCCCGCTGACGGGCACGGTGGATGCGAGCGGCGATCTGGTGCTTGACGCTCCTGTGCTCGTGACCGGCCAAGTCACCATCACGGGAGAAATCAGCCGGAACATCGGCGGCGACAACCGGCGCTTTCTCGAAGTCAGCGGCGATTGCGGCGTGCTGGTCACGGATACCAAACAAATCTCTCTCACGCCGGAACAATGGTCGGTCAGCTTCAACAACTGCAATCTGACCAAGCTGAGCCGCGCCACGCAGGCAGGCAGTTATAACACTCCCGCTGTGCGCGTCAGATACTTTGGCGGACGGCTGGTGTTGAATTCCGGCCTGAGCGCCAGTTATGCAACGAGTACGACCGGTTGCCCAGATTCGTTGGCCGCCGCAGCGCCGGAACAAGCTCAGGACACACTGCAACTCGTGAGCGCCACGCCGGGCAATGACGCGCCGGTGTCAGGCGCATTGCTCAAACTCGGCGGTTTGAAAGTCACGGTGCGTTACCTGCTGCAAAGCCGCGCGGGCGCCACGCTGCGGGTGCGTTTGTTTGACGAAGAGGGTAGAGTACGCGCCTTTTTTGCGGGCGAAATTGACATCGCCCGGCCTCAGTCTTGCCCGAACCCACTGCCCACGCGTGAATTCGACTTATTGCCGCGCAGCGTTGATTTCACAACCTTGGCCTTCGGCAGCGTACCGACCAGCTTGAAGCTCTCAGCGCAGATGCTTGATTCGCAAACTGGCGGCATTTTCAAAAGCGCCGACCTGACTTATCGCGTCATCCCCGATGTCATCGCCTTTGAAAGCAATCCCACCCCCACCATCAACGGGAAGGCCGCGCCCGACGGCAGCACATTCCCGGAGGATGGCAAGATCAGGTTTGACAGCGGGCTGCGCTATCACCTGACCAACGACGAGCGGGGCAAGTTACGGCTAGAAGCCTTCAACTTCACCGGCCAATCCATTGCGCGCAAGGACTTCGCCGCCACGGTCCCGGCTTCTGCACAACCACTCACGGTGGGCTTTCCGCTCGACTTTGAATTTACGGTGCCGCCCACGGTGTCGCAGATCACCATTGCGGCGTATTTGCTCGCCGAAAATGGGACGGTACTCAAAATCTCCGTGCCGCTGACCTATCGCACCAGCGGTTTCGGCATTGCGCTTGGTGCGCTAGCTCCCGGTACAGGACAGTTTCGCCCATTCGAGGGCGCCCCGCCTGTGCTGGTGGCAGGTGCGCGAGTGAAAGCGGCCTTCGGTCTGGGTGAAGAACGCAGCCTGGTGCTTGGGGTGACGGAGGATTTGACGAGCCTGCCCACCAATACTACAAGCGCACTTCTGCTCTCGGAAAGAATGGCGGATGGAACTTCCGTCAGGGAAGATCAGTTCTTGGCAAGGTCTACAATTACAGCGCTGCCCCGACCTTCATGGTTCATCACACTCCCAATCAATGCTCCCAACGACGCGGATCTGTGGGAACTGAAGCTGGTGTTTTTTCCGGTCGGCAAAGACCCGCTCTTCTCAAAACCGTTGCGGTTGAACATAGACCGTGTGCGTGTCGTGCCAAAACAGTTCACTCCTTCACTCACGGCTGAGTTGCAGCGCGGCAAGCCCGAAAAATTTCGCTGCAAGCTTGAATACAACGCCAACCGTTCCGGCGCGAGTCAAGTGTTCGCCCACATCGAATACAACTCGCTCAGCGGCGAACCCGCGCCACCGCCCATCAAGTTGCTCGACCTGCGCGCAGGCGACCACAGCCCGGTCGATCCGCCTTTTAGAGATTTCGACGTGCCCATTCCTATCAATGAGAAGGTTACGGTGGTGCGGGTGTTCTTTTCGCTGAGCAATGCCACAGACGCGCGCCGCGCTGTTAGTCCGCCTATTGAATACCGCGACTTTATCAAGGAGTTGCAAATCCCTGGCGGCATCACCTCCGTCAACACCGGGCTGGGAGTCGCCGCGAGCATCCTACAAAACTCCGCGAATCGTGGGATCAGGGTGAAGCGTCAGGCCACCCAATTCAAAGGCTTACTTGATTCGTTTGGATTGAAACTAAACGCAGAGCTTGAAGGAAGCGCGAATACCGCCTCACATTTTGCATTGAGTTACGCCGAAGCCGCTTCGCTCTTGCGCGATTTCATCGGCGTCAATGCCTACTGGGAATTCAATCCGTCCATCCCCGCCGACGGCAGCTTTGCGGCTGACCTGACTTTCAGCTACGACGCCGAGATGCTGCCCGACGATCCGAACTTCAGCGAAGCCGCGCTCAAGGTCATGTCCTTCGATCCCGACAGCGGGCAACTGGTCAGCTATCCGACCACAGTCAACACGAGCGCGAAGACCGCCACGGCGCGCGTCAATGGGCTGGCGCGCTATTACACGCTCGGCGTCTTCGGCCCCTTCGCGCAACGCACGCTGAATTTCCCCGTGCTGCAAAGCAGCGACGCTTTCGCCACGCGCTTCCATCTGGTGAATGCGGGCGCGGCGGATGCGACGTTGACCTTGCGTGCTTACGACGACGCGGGCGCGAATTTACAAGCGCCCAATCTGGTCAATCCGCTCACCAGCACGCTGTCTGCCGCGCGGATGCTGATGGGTTCGGTCAGCGACCTCTTCAAAGCTACTGTGCCGCTGGACGGCTGGGTACAGACGCGCGCCAATCGCAACTTCGTGGCTGGGTATGAATTGCTGAGCAGCGGCAATCGCTTCGACGGACTCAACGCGCCCAGTGGTTACGACAGCGCGCTCATCCTGCCCGAAGCCGTTTTCGACGCGACACAAAGCACTGAAATCCATCTTGCCAACGCAACCAACTTCTCCGGCGTAGCCACGCTCGCATTACACGACGCAACCGGGCGACTGGTCGCCAGCGAAGAAATCCAACTCGAAGCCAAAGCCCGTTTTGCGCAACGCTTGCAAGATACGTTTCAAAATCTCGCGCAGCCTTTCACTGGTTATTTGCTGATCTTGAGCGAACGCGATCTGGCGGCGGCGGCGCTGCAAATTCACAACAACGAAATCACCGCGCTCAACGCGCAACCGTTGGGCGGCGGCGCGACGCGGTTTTACGCGCCTTACCTGTCGCTGGGCGGGCCGGCGACGGCGCGGCTCACGCTCGTGAATCCGACGGCGCAAGCCGCGCAAGTCACGCTGCGCTTAATCAACAAACCCGGAGCGCCCGCGACCGCGCCGGTCAATCTCACGTTGAGCGCGGGGCAACAATTACAACGCAACTTCAGCGAGCTATTCAGCTACGACCGGTTGCTGTTGAGCTATTCGACGCTCGTCGTCGAAAGCAATGTCGCAGGTTTGGCAGGCGCGGTGACGCTCTTCAACGGTTCGAGCGCCATCCCCTTTCGCGCGACGCTGCCACTCGAAAGCGCGCCCGCCCAGCGGTTGCTTTTCGCGCACCTCAACACGTCGGACGGCTTTTACACCGAACTGGGACTTTTCAATCCGTCGGCGTCAGCGGCGCGCGTCACACTGGCTTGCTTCAAACCCGACGGCGCGTCGTTGGGGCAAACCACGTTCAACGTAGCCGCCAACACCGTCTCCGGCGATTTTCTCGACAGTCTGGTGAGCGGCGCGCGCGGACAGGCGGCGGGCTATTTCACGCTCACGTCCGATCAACCCATCGTCGCGGGCGCGGCCTTTGGCACCGACGCCGGCACGGCGTTGGCCGCATTACCGCCACAAATTCTGCCCGACACGACGACGAACGCGCTGGCGCCGGTTTCCGCCGCGAGTTTCTCAGCGCAAACGCTCGCGCCCGAATCCATCGTGGCTGCCTTCGGCGTGAATCTGGCGAGCAGCGTCATCACGGCTAACCAAGTTCCGCTGCCCACGACGCTGGCCGGCACCACGGTCGAAGTGCGGGACAGTTTGGGCGCGGTGCGGCTGGCGCCGTTGTTCTTTGTCGCACCGGGGCAGATCAATCTCCAGATTCCGCCGGGCACGGCCAACGGCGCGGCGACGATCACCGTGACCAACGGCGCGGGGACGTTATCGCAAGGCACCGTGACGATTGCCGGCGTCGCGCCCGGCATTTTCACCGCCAATGCCAACGGGCTGGGCGTGCCCGCCGCCGTGGCCGTGCGGATCAAAGCCAGCGGCACGCAGAGCTTCGAACTGATCGCGCGCTTCGACGCGGCGCAGAATCGCTTCGTCGCTGTGCCGCTTGATCTCGGCCCGCCGGGCGAACAGGTCGTGTTGGTTTTGTTCGGCACGGGTTTGCGCGGGCGCAGTTCGCTGCTGGCGACGAGTGTGACCATCGGCGGCGTGCCCGCCGATGTCGGTTTTGCCGGAGCGCAAGGCGATCTGGTGGGGCTGGATCAAGTGAACCTGACGTTGCCGCGCGCGCTCGCCGGACGCGGTGAAGTGGATTTGACGCTGACCGTGGACGGCAGCGCGGCGAACACCGTGCGCGTAGCCTTTGCGGGCAATCAGGCTTGCAACTACACGCTTTCGGCGTCGAGTCAGAACATTGTGTCGGGCGGCGGCGCGGGCAGCGTGAATGTGACAGCGCAAAGCGGCTGTGCGTGGACAGCGACGAGCAACGCCGCTTTCATTACCATCACCAGCGGCGCGAATGGAACCGGCAACGGCGCAGTCAATTTCACCGTCGCCGCCAACCCCGGCAACCAGCGCACCGGCACACTGACCATCGCCGGACAAACCTTCACCGTCACGCAAAATGGGCGGCCCTGTTCTTATTCGATTCCTGTGACCAGCCAGAGCTTCAACGCCAACGCCAACACGGGCAGCATCAACGTTACGGCGACGAGCGGCTGCGCGTGGACGGCGACGAGCAACGCGGCTTTCATTGCGATCACCAACGGTGCGAGCGGCAATGGCAACGGCGTAGTCAATTTTTCCGTCGCCGCCAATACGTCAACCAGCCAGCGCAGCGGAACGATGACGATCGCGGGAATTACCTTCACCGTCACGCAAGCCGCCGGCCCTGCGCTCAGTGTCAACGACCGCAGATGACCGCCGTTCACGAAAACCAGCTTCGCGCCTTCCGACTGGCACGGCCTTCAGTTGACGGTGGATGGCAAGGCGGTGAATACAGTGCGGGTCAATCTCAAGTGAGGCTAGCGGCTAAGGCGCGCCTTAGCCTCCAGCACTTCTGGAAGGTCGGCATCGGCGGCTTGCCAAACCTGCAAAAAGCGTTCGTATGCCGCCCGTGCCTGCAACTGGTCGCCTTTGCGTTCGTAAGCCTGGCCGAGATGATAGTGCGCCAGCGGATAGTGCGGATTGATTTTCAGAATGCGCGCGTATTCGGCAATGGCCTCGACCATCTTGCGCCCCTCCCAGATGGTGTGCGAGGCGGGCTTCTCGACGTAAACATCCTTGCCCGCCTAGCAGGCCCAGATCGTGGCGAGCGCGTGCCAGTGGTCGGGCGTGGCGATTGAGACGGCGTCCACCGACTTGTCGTCGAGCACGCGGCGCAGGTCGGTCTCGGTCTTGATCTTCTGTTCGCTGCCGAGGTCTTTGAGAGCTTTGGCGAACAGCCGCTCGTCCACGTCGCCGCAGCGTGACGACGTTGACGTTCGGGAGCCTGGCGAATTGTTTGTAATGGGCCGCGACTGCGGATGCCGATCACGGCGACGTTGACCGTGTCGTTTGGGCTGGCGGCGCGCGCGCCCTGGATGTTGAACTTCAGCCAGGGGCCGACCATCAGGCTGGCAGCCCCGGCGCTTTTGAGAAAGCTGCGACGGTCTGTCATTTCGGTCTTCTCCTTTTTTGAGCTGGCGTAAACTTCACGCGATGAACTTCAGGTAGTTGATCTTGAGCAGCGCGCCGCAAGCCGGCGGCCAGGTCAATCAGGCCGCGCCCCGCCTCGACGTTCGGGGCTTTGACTTCGGCGCTACAGCAGTGTTTGACGCGCAGATCATAAAACCGCGCGGGGCATTTGACGATGGCTTCCGCTTGGATATGGGTTGAGCAAGAGGGAAGCCTTCAGCTCTTTCTCAGGCTTGTGGTAAGCTGCGCCTTCCGTGCAAGTGCAGTTAATACATTGGTCATTGGTCTGCTTTGGATAGTTATGTATGTTCGAGTGGAACGAGCAGAAAGCAGCGCGCAACGCGCGCGAGCATAAGGGCGTCACGTTTGGCGAAGCGGAGACGATCTTCAATGACCCGGATGTTTACCTTGAAGACGATGCCGGACATTCAGACGAAGAAGACAGGTTTGTCGCTTTAGGCGTGTCCGAAAAGCTGCGCGTGCTCTTTGTCTGTTTCACCTATCGCGGCGAAAACATCAGGCTCATTTCCGCGCGCAAGGCTACACCGCGCGAAAGGAAACACTATGAACGAAATAAGACTAATTGATGAAGGCAATAACGAAGACTTTGGCGTCGCCGAGTACGACTTCGGCGCGCGTGCCCAATCAGCGCGCGCGGCGGCCTTGCAAGCCAAGCTGCGCGCTGAAGCGAAGGCGCGTCTGGCAACCGGGGCGACGGGCTTGAGCCGAGAAGAAATGCTCGAAGCCTCATTAAAGGAATCGGCGGATTATGCCGCTACTTACTTGCGGGATGCTCTCGCGGACGATGACCCGCGCGCAGCAGTGGCAGCTTTACAGCAAGTGGCGCGCACGCGCGGCGGGATCGCCGATCTGAGCTTGAGTGTTGAAGAGCGCGCCAGTCTGGCGAACGCACTCGCGGCGGGTTTTTCCGCGCAACCTATCCGACAAGCCGTCTAATGCCGTCGGCTCGCCCTTCAACTACAGTACGATGGATTGAAAGGGGCTTATGAACGCGAAAAGAAGAAAAGCTTTGGCGGCAAAGGGCTGGAAATCCGTCACTGTAGCCGAATTTCTTGACCTGACACCGGAGGAAGAAGCCTATATTGAAGTGAAGCTGATCTTGAGTGAAAAGCTGAGAGCTAGGCGCGGCGAGCTTGAGCTTACGCAAGCGCAACTGGCCGAGAAAATCGGCTCGCATCAAACCAGAGTAGCGAAAATGGAAGCCAGTGATGCCAGCGTAAGCGTTGATCTTTTGTTGCGCGCGCTTTTCGCCACTGGCATGACTCCCCGTGAACTCGGCAAAACATTGGCAGCGGCTGCCTAAAGTGAGGTTTCCATGCGAGTTTCCTGTTCATGGTGTCATACGCTGAACGATCTACCCGACACCGCTTTAGAGGTTTCATCCGACCTACTGCCGAACTTGCGGCCAGTGCGCTGATAAGCCGCGCATAGCGCGGAAACACCTAGGAAAATGCCGGCTACAACGCGAAAATGGCAGTCAAAATATTCCAGATAAACTTTCAACGCCACAGCCGCTGATGTAGTTTATTCCAAGTAGTAGCTGGTATCATTGCCATCATGCGAAAAGAGAACCCATCAAATAATGCAAACTGCGTGATGTCTCTCATCAGCAGTGTAATTGTGCTCTTGGCCGTGTTCGGATACAGCGCCCCAAATGCTTACTTGTCGAGCGCGGCAACAGCGGCTCCCCGTCTAGTGAAGACTGAGCGCGTGAAGATTGCGATTGAAGGGATGCACTGCGAAAGTTGCGCCCGGGGTATCAAAGCGATGCTGAAGCGAACGCCGGGCGTCATCAGCGCCGAGGTGAGCTATGAGCAGCGGGAAGCAACGGTTGAATACGACACGGCGCGCACCACACCTGAGAAGATCACTGAAGCGATAAACAACTTGGGCTACAAAGCGAAGGTGAAAGAAGGAAAAGATACGCGATGATTTGCTCCCTAGTAGAGTGTGTGAGCGAGTCGAAAGAAGTATGCAGACAGTGCCAAGAGCGCGACGCCGCTAACTATCTCTGCGATGCCCCGCGCACGATTCAGCCGTCCAATCCAAGCCGCCATTGTCCCGGCGAACAATCCTAGTAAAAGAAACGGCAAACCGCGCCCAATTGCATACGAGAGCGAAAGTGCCGCGCCGTATGCGGGGCGTCCGATGGCTGCGGCTATCGTGAGCAAGAGGAACAGCGGCGCTGCCGAGCTTGTGACTGTCGCCAGACTGTAGCTAAACCCGTAGATGAACGCCCCGATGATGCCCCCGCGCTGTTCGATTGCCGGGTCTGAAAAGCGATTGCGGAGCAGAGGCGCGAAAAGTGCCGCTAACCCCGCAACGAGTGAGAAGAGAGCGGCACTGATGGCAAACACGGCGCTCCACTGCGCAACAAGGCGACCGAGATACGCCGCAGCGATACCGAGCGCAACAAGGCTCAAGACCAGCCCGACAAAGAAAGCGAGCGAGAGCATTGCCCCGCGCCGGAAGCGCCTTTTCTCAGACTCGCTTTCAACCTGAGAGCCAACCAAGCTAACGACCCCTACGCCCGCAGGGATTGTGCACGGTCAGGTGCTGGTTGAAAGCACTCCTCCGATGGCCGCCACACAAAGCGCAATGAAGGTGGATTGCTCAACGGCAGCGGCAACGCTTTCGATGTAATCGAATGGGTTCATTAAGCAGCGAGTGGGACCCCCAAGCCAGCCTCTTTCAGCGTTCCCCGGTCAATGCCCACAACCGCGCAGCACGCGGCAAGCTTTCCGTTGATGACGACTGCTGGGACTCGCTGAATCTTGAGCCGTTTGGCTCTTGCAGCGACTTCCTCATTCCGCATATCGAGGACTTTCACCTCGCACGAGTCACAGGCAAGGCGCTTTACCAGATCAATCGTTGTCTTGCACGCCTGACAACCGGCACTGAAGATTTCAATCTGACGCTTTTTGGTTTTTTGCTTTACTGCCATAGTAATTCTCCTTTGTTGTTGTTGAATCGAAACTCTCTAAGATCGGGCACCCGCAGAGGGAGCCACGACCGGAACAAGCAGCGGTTAACTGCTCTAAACTCTCTTTCATCGCTGTTAGGTCTCGGAGCTTTTCGTCAATGTCCGCAATCTTTGCCTCAGCCCTCTTGCGCACATCGGCGCGAGTAGTGCTAGGCGCGTTCTGCAAAGCAAGAAGCTCCTCAATCTCTTTGAGCGAAAAGCCCAACTTTTGCGCACGCTTGATGAAGCGGACTCTTCTAGCGTCATCCGCCGAAAAGAGCCTGTAGCCTGCGGTTAAGCGTGGAGGCTTTGGTAAAAGTCCAAGCCGCTCGTAATAGCGGATGGTCTCTATATTCACGCCGCCGCGCTTAGCAAGCTCGCCTCGTGTCAGTTGTTGGTCTTCTCCATTCATCACAATGAAAGCTTACACCCTGTACCTGGGTACAGTGTCAAGAGGTAAAAAGATTGTGTCTCAGATGAGGCACTCTTTCTTGCGCATATAAGCCCAAATGCCGAGAACCATCAACAACCCGACGCACAGATAGACCAGCGAGTTCGTGCTCAGGCACGCGCTCATCCCGAAGACGGGCGCGGTCACGCCGATCACCCAGGCCGCGCGCGCCGCCGCCCAGCCACCCAATTGCGTTCATCAAACCCACCGCCGTCGCCCTTCGTTCCAGCTTCATCACGTCGTGGAGCGAGGCCCGGATGTTCGCGTCGTACATCCCTTTGAAATAACTGAAGCCGATTATCGGGGAGCGCCAGCGCCGGGATCGAGAGCGTCCAGCCCGTCAGGAAGCGGCTTCCTTTCGGCTCACTTGCCGGCAATGCGTGCGACGAGACTGTCGAGGGTGAGGAATTGCACTTCAATGCCGCTGTAATTTTGGGTGAAGGCAGGCCGGGCGTCGGGGGTCGGCGCCAGCAAGGTTGCCTTGGGATAGGCGCGGGCGAAGAGTGAGCAGGTTCGCCGGATTGAAATCACGAGCGGACCATTTACATTCGACGGCCGTCGGACTTTTCCCGCGCGGCGAGCGGGATCAATTCCACTTCGTGACCTTGCTTGTCCCGCCAGTAACGCACCCCCGGCGGTCTGAAGCTGCGCGGTGAGTTCGTTGATTTTGTCTGCCAGGATGAGTGGACGGTTTAGAGGCCGAAGATTGAATCAATATCGCGTGAGCCGTGCAGCACTCGCACAAGCTCCACGCCTTCATCTATCGGGCGATAGATGAGAATGTAGCGGCCAACGGGGAAGCTCCGTAATCTGGGGGCAAGCTCCGGACGTTCGCGCCCGGTTTTTGGATTCCGGGCAAGCATCTTGCTCGCCGCGTCAATCTCATTGAGCAGCTTATCCGCCGCCGCTTCGTTGTCGTCTGCGATGTATTGCCAGATTTCGAGCAGATCTTCTGCTGCTTCTGGCGAGCGTATGACCGTAGGCATTTATTTGCGCGCCTTCTTTGCCGCTTTTCGCCGCCTTCTTCCCTCGGCCTTAATCGCCTCGATGTCGAGCGGCTTTCCTTTGCCACGGTCGAGCGACTCAAGCCCCTCTCTGATATCTTCCCTCAGTTGCTGCAACTTCATCCTCTGCAACTTCATCCTCTGCACTTCGTCAAACTGCTTTAGCAGCCTCAAGCTTTCACGGATGACTTCGCTCGCGGAAGAGTAAAAGCCGTCCTTCACCTTCTCGGCGATGAATTGATTGAGTTCCGGTGTCAGTGAAACGTTCATAATCCCAAGCCTAGCGTGAAGGGCCAAAAATGTCCATTTTAGTTATCGTCAGGAAGTGGCTTCCTTTCGGCTCACTTGCCGCCAATGCGTGCGGCGAGACTGTCGAGGGTGAGGAATTGCACTTTGCTGCCGCTGTAATTGCGGGTGAAGGCAGGCCGTGCGTCGGGGGTCGTCACCACCAATGTTGCCTTGGGATAGGCGCGCATCGAAGAGTGAGCAGGTGCGCCGGATTGAAATCACGAGCGGACCATTTGCATTCGCTGGCCGTCGGACTTTTCCCGCGCGGCGCGTTTATTTGTCAGGGCGAGCCGGGGCGGCCGCCTGCGCGGGCTTGAATGACAGGCGCTATTTTGTGATTCCCTGGAATCCCTAGCCGCCAATGCGTGCGGCAAGTTGGTCGAGCGTGAGGAATTGCACTTCGCTGCCACCGTAATTGCGGGTGAAGGCAGGCCGTGCGTCTGGGGTCGTCACCAGCAAGGTAGCTTTGGGATAAGCGCGGACGAAGAGTGAGCAGGTTCGCCGGATTGAAATCGCGCGCCGACCACTTGCATTCGATGGCCGTCAAGCTCTTCCCGCGCCGCGCCCAGATCAGGTCTATTTCGTGGCCTTGCTTGTCCCGCCAGTAACGCAAGTCGGCGGTTTGCAACCGCGCAGTGAGTTCGTTGAGGACGTAATGTTCCCAGAGTTGGCCCAAGTCATCGGGCCGCAAATGAGTCCAGCCGCGCTGGGCGCAGACGAAGCTGGTGTCGAAGCCATAGACTTTGGGGGCGGCGATGATTTCGTTGCTGCGGCGGGAACTGAACGGTCGGGGCGCCAGGGCCACAGCAGGTGGCTTCGAGGACGGCGAGTTAGTTCGTGATGGCGCCGCCGCTGACTTCGCACGGCGCATCAAGGCTGACGGGGCGCAAAGCTATGAACAGGTGGCGCAGTTCGATGCGGCGCAAAATCGGTTTGTCGCTACGCCGCTTGATCTCGGCCCGGCGGGCGAGCAGGTGTTTCTGATTTTGTTCGGCACGGGCTTGCGCTTCAACAGCGGCGTGGCGAACGCCGCGTGCAAGCTCGGCGGCGCGGATGCGCCTGTGCTGTATGTCGGCGCGCAAGGCGAACTGGTGGGATTGGATCAAGTGAACGTCGTAGTGCCGCGCTCGCTCGCGGGACGCGGTGAAATGGATTTGGTGTTGACGGTGGATGGCAAAGCGGCCAATACGGTGCGGGTCAATATCAAATGAGGCTATCGCGACAGACGCGCTTTGGCCTCGATCACTTCAGGAATGTCTGCGTCGGCAGCTTGCCAAACCTGCAAGAAATGCTCATAAGCCGCGCGCGCCTGTGCCCGCGCTCCTTTGCGCTCGTAAGCCAAGCCGAGGTGATACTGCGCCAGCGGATAGTTGGGATGGGTCTTCAGGATGCGCTCGTATTCGGCAATGGCATCGTCAATGCGGCCCGTTTCCAGCAACGCGTTTGCCAGGCAATCTTCGTATGCCTCGATGTTCCACTCCGCCGCAGGAGAGCGCAGGGCCGCGCGGAAATGTTCGAGCGCCTCATCTGCGTGGCCGGTCTTCAGCGCCAGCCTACCGCGTTGAGCATAGTGAATCCGCAGGAAGCCGCGCTCGCGATACCGCTCGAATTCTGAAGCGGCGAAATGCGGCGCGGCCAGCCGCGCCGCCGCCGCTTGCTCGCCGCGCTGCCAGGCCAGTTCCACCGGCGTCCAGAACGGCCCCGCGCCGCCATACTTCTGTTCCAGCGCGCTCGCCGCTTCAGCCTGTGCCAAAGCGCCTTTGCGCAACCAGACCCAAGCCTGGCAACCGTAGCCGCGCCCGCGTTGGGCATCGCTGCGCGCGACTTGCACGTAGCGCCGGTACTGCTCCAACGCCGCCGCGTAACGTCCCTGCCAAACATAAAGATTGCCCAGGTGAATGATGGCGTTGTGCAGTTCTGGGTTGAGCGCCAGCGCCCGGCTGTAAGCGGTCTGCGCCTGTTCATACTCACCGAACCATTGATGCAGCGAGCCTAGACCGTCGTAGGCATTGGGATCATTCGGGGCCAGTTGGATGTAACGCTGCAAGGCCGCCACGCCTTCGTCACGCCGCCCCAGGCGCAGGCAGAGATAGCCGAGGATGTTGTAAAGCTCCTTGCGCTCCGGGTCGGTGACCAGGCCCTGCCGCACGATGGGCAAAGCCGCTTCCCATTTGCCTTGCCGGTAAAACGCCAGGCCCAGCCGTTCGTAGGCTTCGGTCTCCAACGGGTAGCGCGCGATGATCTTGCGGTAAACCTCGATGGCGCGCGGGGAATCGTGCTCGGCAATCGCCGCCCAGGCCGTGACGAAAAGCTTGTCTTTCGCGCTCAACCGTTCGGCCAGCGTAAAGGCCTTGGCGAAATGGGGCTTGCTCTGCTCCGGCTGCAA